>CALWWO010000065.1 GCA_944385265.1 uncultured Oscillospiraceae bacterium | reverse complement strand
AGTAAACTACAACAGAAGGAGGAAAAACATGATTAAATTTGCCAAAACAGAGTACGGAGTAGTCGAGGGCATAACCGGCTGGGACCCGGCGGTAAGGGTTTTCCGCGGCATACCGTATGCCGCGCCGCCGGTCGGCGAGCTGAGATGGAGACCGCCGCAGCCGCCGAAGCCGTGGGACGGCGTTTTAAAGGCGTTCGAGTTTCCGAATATATGCTTCCAGCGGCCAGACACGATAAAGGCGGAGGTCAACTCGGAGTTTGACGAGGACTGCCTGTATTTAAACGTGTGGACGTGCGCCGAGGAGACGGGCGAAAAAAGGCCTGTACTTGTATATGTCCATGGCGGCGGATACAATATGGGCTGCGGCCACTACCACTCATATGACGGCGAGGCTATGGCAAAACAGGGGATAGTCATGGTTACGTTCAATTACCGCCTGAACCTGTTTGGCTATATGTGCCACCCGGAGCTCAAGGCCGAGTCAGAGCATAACGCCTGCGGAAATTACGGCTTGCTCGACCAGATAGAGGTCCTCAAATGGGTACATAATAATATCGCCGCGTTCGGCGGCGACCCGGACAACGTCACCGTCATGGGGCTATCGGCCGGAGCCGGAAGCACGCGCGCCCTATGTGACAGCCCTCTCACAAAAGGCCTGATAACGAGAGCGGCGACGCTCAGTGTCGGCGGGCATGTCAAATCGCCGGACTATATCACGACCGACGGACTGCCCGATGAGGAGTGCTATTCGGATTTAAACGAGCTTTTCGGCGTCAGCACGATAGCGGAGGCGAGAGCGCTCTCCGGCGAGGAGCTTTACGGCAGATTCCTTGAAAGGACAAAGCATCTGCCGTTCCACGCGGTGTTCTTCCGCCCCGTAGTCGACGGGTATTCTATCCCCGACACTATGTGGAATATACAGGAAAGCGGCCGGCATGCCGACATACAGTATATGATAGGACACAGCGCCGACGAGATGATGCTCCCCAACATGGCAAATAAGGACGAGGAGAAGATAAGAGCGGAGGGCGCGAAGGTCTACGAGGGCGAAGCGCTTGAGAAATATGTCGCGCTGAAAATGGCCGACGAGACCGAGGACTATAAAAAAGCCGGTTACTCCCTCGGTGCGGAGCATTCGAGAGCCGCGGCGCTCGGCTTCTGCCAGCTGCAGCTCGATCTGGGACGCAAACCCGTCTATAATTACATAATGTCGCGCAAAGTGCCGGGCGATCCGAAAGGCTCGTTCCACGGAAGCGACCTGTACTACCACTTCAAAACGATGTCGAGAAGCTGGCAGGACTGGAACGGCGACGATTTTGAACTCGCAAACATCACAAGCCGGATGTGGGCAAATTATATTAAAACGGGCGACCCGAATGGGCCGGGACTGCCGTACTGGGCGCCGTATACCGACGAAAACCCGTATACGCTTGTAATCGATGCGAAAAAGACGTCGATGCAGGTCGTGGAGGACACGCCGCTCGTCAAATTCCTGACGGAATATACGAGAAACGTAAAGCGTCAGGGTAAATAAACGAATAACAGAACCCGCCGGAATTTCCGGCGGGTTTTTGTGTAATTTTGCACATATGTACATCTCTTAAATGTTATTGAGTATGGGATTTGGATTATTATAGATATGTGCAGCATACCGCTTGAAGAAGATATGATTTTATTTGAAACAGGAACATTTACTACTTTTGCGCCCGAACCAGTGTTTGAAATTTCGTTAGTTAGGCAATTTCCAAATGATGATGAAGAATTTTATCAAATCCATGTAAACATTTTATATAAGACTACCAGTGAAAATAAAATATTTAGTGAAGCAACATGGGACGAAGATTTAAGTGGAAATATATTTGACTACATTAGAAAATCAGAAGTTTTTGCCTATGCAAAAAATAAAGAATACATCAAAGTAGAAATATATTTGGACGAAACTTAAATTGCCAGCTTCCCATTTATTGAGGAGATAGCAAAGACGGCCGATGCGGCGGTCGTGCCGCCTGCATAAAACCATTCATTTGTGTTTCGAAAACGGGACAAGCAAAATAAAGCCGGTACAGTTATACCGTACCGGCTTTTATATTTCAGGCGCTTTCCGAGAAGCCGCGGTTTGACGGAATACTTTGCGTTTTCAGTGGAAATTTTTGTGCTGTTCTGTTATGCTCTATACAGTTAGACCGTAAAAACAGTGGCAAGGTGAATTATGAAAGAAAAAGTTGAAATAACACTCCGTATCGACAAGATAGAAAACGGCGTCTATAAAGCAATCAGGGCATACGGCTTCAAAAAACACGGGAGGACTCTGCATCGCTTTGTCTCCGGAGATATTTCGCAGGTGATAAATTTTCAGTGCGGGCAGGCTTACCGCGGTGAGACACACAGGATGTGGGTAAATCTCGGGATTCGGATTCCCGAGTGTTCGGAAAGGGCTTTTATACTCAAAAAGCCCATAAAAAGATACTACCATGAGTACGAGTGCTCCATTCGTTCCAGGCTGGGCAGTATTGACGGAGGACAGGAGAAATGCTTTGATTTGCGGGAAGACGCTGAGAAAATACAGTATGAGATAATCGACGACATCGAGAATAAGGTGATGCCGGTTTTTGATGTGCTTTCGTCAAGAGAGAACATCCTTGCGCGCCGCAGAGACTACCCGAACTTTGATTTGTTCAACAGAAACAAGCTCCCGCTTGAGGAAGCGATGATATACGGGCATTTGGGTGATATGGAAAAAGCGAAAGAGCTATTTGAGCAGTACTATCAGACCGCGATGGGCGAATATAATGACGCGGTTGTCAACGGAAGAAAAGTATATTTGAAAAAAGGTGAGCGGCTCGTCTACGCGGGACAGGATATCACGGCGGAGCAGGACGGATATGTTACGATTTATGGGGCAAGCCGTGCGCATATCGATTATCTCGATGAATTGGCGGCAACGCTCGGCCTCCGATAACGCGTTTAAAGCGTGAGCAACGTGCAAATACGGGCAAAACTATATTGCATTGTAGAACATGGTATCAAAAGTCAAAAATAAAGCCGGTACGGTTATACCGTACCAGCTGTTACGTTTCAGGTTCTAAAGCTCATCTTCCGCAGGAGCGGGTTTTACAGACGACGCCCGTAGGCGAAAACCGACAACCCGCTATTTTAACAGCAGATTTTCAAAGTTATCAAAAAGCACTTTCCTGTTTTCGTCCTCGGTGAGCCCCAGCGCGAAAAAGCGGTCAAGCTCCAGCTCCGGCGTCCACATCGGGAAATCGGTGCCGAACATCATCTTATCGACGCCGTAACCGCGCACCATATCGGCGGCGAATTCCGGCTCGATAAACGCAAGACTGCTCGACGTGTCGAGATGCACGTCGGCGTCGCGGAGGATCGGAAACGCATCGTGCCATTTGCGGTATCCGCCGAAATGCGCCGCAATACATTTAAGCTCGGGGATCTTATCCAATACGCGGATCAGACGTGACGGACGCGAGTAATCATATCTGTCGTCGCCCATATGGAACAAAATAATAAGTCCGGCCTCTGCGATCGCCTTATATGCCGGCATCATCTCAGGGGCATCAATATTGAAACGCTGAAAATCCGGGTGCATTTTTATACCGCGAAACCCGTGAGTTATAATGCTTTCTATTGCCTTGTCAAAGTCGGGCAGATCCTGATGGAACGCGCCGAAGCCCACAAACTCCGGGTGCTGACGGCACTCCTCTGCGATAAAATCGTTTATGCTCGAAACCTGCTCGTGCTTTGTCGCGACGGAGCAGACAAGATATCGGTCTATCCCAGCGGCACCGCCGCTTGCTTTAAGCTCTTCCGACGAGCCGACAAGCTCCATCGGAAGCCCGTAAAACGCGCCGACGGCGGCTGTCGCCTTATCGGCTATCTTATGCGGGTAGATATGTGTGTGCGCGTCCGCAACCTTATACTCCGCGCCGTTTCTGGTGATTGCCATGGTAAATTTTCTCCTGTTTGGTTTCAGTCATACTATACAGCATTTTTCAACCAATATCAATAAAAAAGTGACGCCGGGCAGGCAGAAAACGTCTCCAAACCGCTATATAGGCGTAAAGGCCGCATTTAAAAAATGTTTTTATAAAATCTGTAAAATTTATTGCATCAAACGAAAAAATATGTGATAATGGTTACTGATATTTACGATTAAAATCTATTTTCAGGAGGATAAAAGATGTTTCCAGAGTATTTTTACGATCTGACGACAGCAATGTTCCTAGACGGATACGAGAATGTTTTTATGGACAGAAACCAGTTTGCGCTGAAGGCCGCGCCGAAAGACCTCGGCACGGACGTTTTGGTCGCGCTGTCCGATCTGCGCAAAGTATGGGCGCCGTATATGACAGTTGAGGAGGATGAAAAAGGCGCGACAATTAGATACGGCGGCAAGACAGTGCGTCTTGCGCCTGACAGCAATGTAATGGACGTCGACGGCGAAAAGATTGAAATGCCATTTGCGGTACGGCTTGTCGACGGTGATATCTGGGTGCCGGCGGGTAATGTCATGAAGCTCGCGTTTTCGAAGCTCGTCATGTGCACAAAAGACGGGACTCTAAATATCGACCCGATGCGCTGGCCGAGGAAAAATACGCTGGTGCTCATAAGCAACGCCGACAGTGTTCCAGTCGTCGACACATATTTCAGCACGATAAACGTCGCCATGCGCGGCAAGGACAGGGGAGAGCTATACGAGGCGTTCTGGTCGGACGAGATAGACAAGGTGATACCGTACAGCCTGTATATCCCGACGATGTATAACCCCGATATCCCGTCGAAAATGATAATGGTGATACACGGCGGCGGTAAGGGCGAGCAGTTTATCTACACCCTGTGCAACAATAAAATACAGTTTTACGCTGAAAAATACAACTACATACTGCTGCTTCCGAATGCAGGCCCTAAGGGCGGAAGCTACGGATGCCCCGTGCCGACGAGACAGAATATTTTGGGCAACGAGCCGAAGCCCGGATATGACCCGAAAAACCCGATGGGGCTTTCCCAGGAGAAAATGCACGAAAACCACATCGAGGAGCGCTGCGTAATGCACGCGCTAGAGCTTACGCTCAATAAGTATAATATCGATAAAAGCCATATCTTCCTTATGGGCAATTCCATGGGCGCGATAGGCACGTTCTACCTGCCAACTATCCACCCGGGACTTTTCAGGGCGCTCTCACCCTCCGGCGGATGCCCCGACCTTGAGTATTTCGACGTCGAACCGCTCAAGGGGCTTCCGATACGCATGGTAGGCGGCACGGAGGATTACCACGGCTTTGACCATATAGAGTACGGCTACAATCAGCTTATCAAAAAGGGGCACAAGGCGTGCGAGCTTATCAGGGTCGGCGGAGGACAGCACCCCGATGCGTGGACATATGTGCTCGAGGAGACGTTCGAGTTTTTTGAGAGGTTCTGATAACGCAAAACCCATTATCCATAATCTATACAGTAACAGTAAAAGCGCACCGCGGTTTTTCCGCAGTGCGCTTTCGCACGACTATTTAAAATTGTAAACGCAAGCCTTCCAGCCAGGAGCGACGAAGCCGAAACGTCGTTTAAGAGGCGGAGCTGTCACTGTCCGCCTCAGCCTCCGTACCTTCCGCGCTGTCGGCGCTGTCAGCATTCTCGGAGTTTTCCGCCTCATCCGCGCTTTCCGCGCTGTCGGAGTCTTGTGTGTTTTCTGCGTCCTCTTCCGCAACGGTGATATCGTCGATCGTGTATGAAAACGCATTAAATACAGAGCTTGGAATGATGTATATCGTGTCCTCCGCTCCGTTGTCGAGCGCGTAATACCCCTCTGCAAAGCTGGAGTACATACCTATGTGCAGAGTGTATTGTTCGCCCGTGTCGAGCGTGACCGTTATAAGCATAAACTCCGGATCAAGCTCGTATTCCGACAGCTCGTCGGCCGGCTCTATCGACGATGTTGCCGTGACGGAATATATGGCGGACAGCATTGCAGATGCGTATGTCTGATCGATCTGCGCTTCCGGAATATCAGGGGAGTACCAGTCGGACGACGCGTCGTCGCGGACGAGTGTGTACCTGTTGTCGTAAAACTCCCACGACATCTCAAGTATGCTGTCTCTGCTTGTGTTGAACACCTGTATATAATCTGCCTGACCGTCGCCCGAGGAGTCCGTGCCGTCATCCGTGAAGTGAGACACGGCAAAATATGCGGCCACGACAACAGCGAGAATTGCGATGAGGGAGAGGCGTTTCTTTTGGCGTTTCATCACTTGCGCCTCCTGACGATCGCCGTCGCCACACCGCCGCCGAGCATGACAAGCGGGATAAAGATAGTGACCGCAAACGACAGTACCGATTTGGCAGAACCCGGGATCGTGAGATGTTCGGCGTCAAGGCTTTTGGCGTGTATTGATATGCCTCCCTCAACTTCGCACATCCAGCTAAGCGCGTTTAAAAACAAATCTTCGTTCGCGCCGGAGGAATAGCTGTTAGGGTCGGCGTCGAGGAACATCGACGACGGAATCCATACGATGTTCGTCTCGGCGCTGTCCGACGCATCGGTTATCGCGACGCCGAGAGAGAACGGACCGTCTATATCGCCGCCCTCCTTGTCGTAGGTCGTCATATTATAGCCGGCGACTTTTGAATACGCGTCGTCGGACGTTTCAAAGAGAGATGTGACCGTAAGGCCGTCGCGCAGTTCATCCGAGATCGTAAGCCCCTGAGAGATGGGAAGTACAACATTATATCCGCCTGTCAGAAGCGGAGATGTTATCTCGTGCGACGACAGCGAGGGCATGAGGTAGTGGACATAGCCGTACAGGCAGTAGTCCTGAGAGCCCTCGATTACGATACCGTCGTTTAACTCAACGCCGTAGGAGGACATGAGGGACTCTATATTCGGAAGCCCGTTTTCATCGACATAGTCCGTTATAAGGAACATATTTCCGCCGCCTGCGAGGTATTCGGCGATTATGTCACGCTCTGAATCGGTTATATCGCTCTGCGGCGACAATATGAACAGGCATTCGCAGTCGTCAGGGACAGATCCCTCCGTGAGAAGCGACAGCGACTGGATTTCTATGTTCTGATTTACGACCGAGTCCTCCATATCGACGGACAGATCGCTCTCACCGTGTCCGGTCAGCGTATAGACTATCGGCATATCGTCGCTTATGACATAATTTATCGCCGCCGTCATACGGCTCTCTCCGTCAAAGCTTTCGCTGTATTCTCCCGTCGTATAGTAATTTGACAGGTCGTATACGAATATCTCGGTCGAATTTACGACCATGCTGCGGTCCCCGCACTCGAAAATAAGGCTGTTGTCATACAGCTTTTCGGTTGTGTAGCTGGAAGTAAAGCTGGGATAGAGGATAGGGTCGATCTTTACTACATCAAGCCTGTCTGTCAGATCGCGGTAGACGTCGAGCATCTTCTGCACATACACATCCTCATAGCCCTGCGGCGTTATCCAGTAAACCGTAACGTCCTTGTCCATTGAAGAGAGAATCTCCCTTGTCTGCTCGGAGACGGTAAAGATCTCATTTTGCGTGAGGTCAAACTGCGTGTATTTAAGTGGTATCTCAGCGACAAGCATATTGACCGCGACAGCGATGGCAATGACGACGACTCCCGCGATGATGCTGTATCCGCCGATACGCAGGGTTTTGGAGTTAAATGCGTTTTTAAGCTTTCCCATCAGTTCCACCTCCGTTTTTCAAGCGATTGTACAGTCAAAAACAGAAAGACACCGGTTATCGATAAAAAGTATACGAGCGACGTGATATCGAAAATACCGGTCGTGAATATATAAAACCGGTCGAAAACGGACAGCTCGCTTACAATCTGCGGGAACAGGTTTTCAAAGCTCGACGGAGACAGTAGATATGCTCCGCCGAGTATCAGTTCCAAAACTGCGGTGACACCGGCTGATATTGCGATGTTTTTAATAAGGGAATTCAGTATCAGCCCGACGAGAAGAATGACGGAGGCCACCGCGATGAGAGAGGCAATGCCGCTTGCGGGTATGAAATTGGCAAGCGTAGAGCCGTAGTAGATCACGAGCATGCATATAAAGCAGATACCCGCGGATATGCCCTGATTTTCCGTCAGTGAAGATATAAACATGCCGATGGAGGCAAGTGCGGCGCTGAGGAAAAAGTAAGCGAGTATGGCGCTGTACGCTGTCTTCAGCGAAATGTCCCCGTACATCGAGAGAATATACGGATACGCGCATATGACTATCAGCGGAAGGATAAGGACGACGAGCATCGCAAAATATTTTCCGATAACGATTTTCGTCATGCTCATCGGAAGCGAGTACAGAAGCTGGTCGGTTTTCTGCCTGCGTTCCTCAGATATAATGCGCATTGTCAGTATCGGGATCACGATTATAAGTATGAAATCCATATAGCTCATAACGCTTTCAAAGGCGGCGAGGCCGTCTGTTAGGTTGAATCCCATCGTGTATATCCCTGCAAAAAGGAGGATAAATGCGCCGCAGAGATAGCCCTGTATGCCGTTATAGTACGAACTTACCTCGCGCTCAAATATTGCTCTCATCGCTTTGTACCTCCTCATCTAAAACGCTTCTATCGTTTAAACCGCCGGCGTTGTCTTCAGTGTGGGACGCACCGGCATCGCCGTCGGATGCTATGCCGGCGGTTTCCGCAAATGCGGCGGTATTGCCGTCGGACGGCTCGTGGGATGTGAGCTCCAAAAATACATCCTCAAGGCTTGTACGCGCCGTTGTAAGCTGCAGGATCGGGCGGCGCATATCGCAGAAGGCAAAAAATACGCGCTCGCGTATATCTTCCGTGCCGCCTGTTCTGATGCTGACGGACAGCGTCCCGTCTCCGGCGTCAGAGCAGGTGATTTCCGATATCGTTTCGATCTGTGAAAGCGCCGTGCGCACTTCTTCCTCGGTAGCTTTTACCGTCATGTCGACTGAGACAGCGCCGGCAAGCAGCGATTCGAGATTTTCAGGCGTATCGCTCGCCACGAGCTTTCCGTGGGAGATTATCATTATGTGGTCACATACGGCCCGCACCTCCGACAGTATATGACTGCTCAGTATTACGGTGTGCGTTGCGCCGAGCTGCTTTATTAGGTCGCGTATCTCGATGATCTGGAGCGGATCAAGTCCGACCGTAGGCTCATCGAGTATTATGATCTCCGGATTTCCGATAAGCGCCTGTGCAATGCCTACACGCTGTTTGTAACCCTTTGATAGATGCTTTATAAGCCGTCCCGCGACGTCACTTATCTGCGTATTCTCTATCGCCTGCGAAACCTGAGAAGATATGGCGGATTTTTTAGCGCCTTTTGCTTTGGCGACGAAGGTGAGATATTCCGTTACGGTCATATCCTGATAAAGCGGCGGCTGCTCCGGCAGATAGCCGACGAATTTTTTCGCCTTTTCGGGTTCTTCAAATATGTCGTACCCGTTTATGAGAACCTTTCCGTCCGTCGAAGAAAGACAGCCGGTTATAATGTTCATTGTAGTTGATTTGCCGGCGCCGTTTGGGCCGAGAAGTCCGTATATGTGCCCGCTTTCAACATCAAATGAGACATCGTCAAGCGCAGTACGGCTTCCGTACTTTTTCGATAAGTGGCTGACCTGTATCACTGTTATCCTCCTTAAAACAGATTGAGTCAAATGCGTACCGCAAAATCAAGATCTGTGATGCGGCATCGCATACAATAAAAGTAAATGATTATTCCATGAAGTTCAAGTGATATTTTGGAAATTAATTGTTAACGAATAAGCAAAACGCAAAAGCAGGAAGTTTAAATAGGGATATATTGTCGTAAAAGGCAGCATATTTAAATGATAAACGGAAAACGCTGTTAAAATTATACGTTGATTGCAGCATGGGGCTGTGATAATATGTAGACTGAAAAGCGTAGATTTGACTGTGTCTGCAAAAAGCCCGGCGTATAATCTGGATGGCAACCACTGCTTTAGAGCCTTATGCCAGCCCACCTTTAATTTGTTCGAAGCGGAAATAAAACGACCAAAAGAGACGGTTTAATCGCCGCGCGATTAGGCATACTCTCTATAGTGGCGGACGCGGGCTGATTTTGCTTAAAATATGAAGATACTTTTAATATTTGCAAATTCAGTTGAAAAAAGTAGAAAGCACTGCTATAATAAAGGCTATTGATATCTGGGATAGTATCAGATAGAAAATCCCGGTTTGCCAGACTTTGCCGGAAAATAAGACAAGTATCAGGGCTTGTTTGTTTTTACGGGCACTAATGACTATAAAATATTTTTAAAAGGATGAAGAAAGTTGGAGAGAAGCCAGAGCTTTAATCAAACTGATTTCTACGGGAACACAGCGCGTCTGCCGAAGCTGAACGCATATCTGAAAAATACAGATAAGGATGATTCACACCGTGAAAAATTTGCGGCGGGCGACCTGAGCGAACGTCAGCGGAAGGATCTCGGCATTTCCGAGTATTACAGGCCCTATACCTTGAGCATCAAAAAAAGCGGCGTCAGGCAGCATGTGTATGCAATAGCAAAAAGGGCGACAGATATAGTATGCGCTACTGTGGCTTTAATATTGCTGTCACCGATAATGCTGCTTACGGCGCTGGCCATAGTGCTGGAAGACCCAAAAGGAGGCCCGATTTTTAAGCAGAAACGCACGGGCCGAAACGGGAAGGAATTCAATCTTCTGAAATTCCGGTCAATGTGTGTTGATGCTGAGGCGAAGCTTAACGATCTTCTGCGCCAAAACGAGTTCAACGGTAAGGCCTTTAAGATCAAGGACGACCCGAGGATCACGAAGGTCGGCAAGATCATAAGAAACTGCTCGATAGACGAGCTTCCGCAGCTTATAAATATTATCAGGGGCGACATGAGTATCGTTGGCCCCAGACCTCCTCTGCCACGAGAGGTCGAATTGTACGATAGCTATGAAAAACAGCGTCTGAGCGTCAAGCCGGGCCTCACCTGTATATGGCAGGTATACCCCGGCAGGCATGAGATCTCATTTGACGACTGGGTAGCAATGGATCTTAAGTATATAAACGAACGTTCGTATTTTGGGGACTGGAAGCTGATTTTTAAGACAGTCCTCACCGTCCTCCGCGGAAATACGGATTGACCTGCGAAAAAATTCATAAAGGGCGCAATGATAGAAGCCTGAGTGTAGATTGTCAAAGATGATTTGCGGCAGGCTTCTTACTGTGTCATGGCGAACAGAATGGGTTCGTTTGCGAGATAAATAAGTTGACTGCAACTATGATAAAAATGTTGTTATTAAGTAAAAACTGGTAAAATGAGTTAGATGTTTGTCTAGAATGTGGGGGAGTCTATGAGCAATATTGAAATTAACAATCAAGTAATTTTAATTACTGGAGCAGCGGGATTTATTGGTTCTAATCTAGCTAAGCGAATATGCGTTGATGCGCCGAACGCAAAAATTATCGGCGTTGATAACATGAATGCCTATTATGACGTAGGTCTAAAAGAATCTCGATTGGAAGAGTTATATCAATATAAGAATTTTATCTTTTTGAAGGGCGATATTGCTGAGAAAACAGAAGTAGATAATGTGTTCACAACATACAAACCCGAAATTGTTATTAATCTGGCGGCTCAGGCTGGTGTAAGATATAGTATTGTAAACCCTGATGCATATATCCGAAGCAATGTGATTGGGTTTTATAATATTTTAGAAGCTTGTCGCCATTCTTGTGATGGTAATAAACAAGGAGTGCAGCATCTCGTATACGCATCGAGCTCATCGGTGTATGGAAGCAACAGAAAAGTTCCATATTCTACAGATGACAAGGTTGATAGTCCGATAAGCCTTTATGCTGCAACTAAAAAGAGCGGTGAGCTTATGGCACACGCCTATTCAAAGCTCTATAATATTCCAACTACTGGGCTGCGATTTTTTACCGTATATGGCCCTGCTGGACGCCCTGATATGGCGTATTTTCAGTTTACAAATAAATTGCGGAAAGGGGAAATGATACAAATTTTTAATTATGGGAATTGCAAACGTGATTTTACATATATCGATGATGTTGTCGAGGGAATTGTGCGTGTAATGCGGAAAGCACCAGATAAGAAAATTGGAGAAGATGGCCTGCCGCTTCCTCCATATGCACTTTATAATATAGGGAATAATCATCCTGAAAATCTTTTGGATTTTGTACAAATTTTAAGCGAAGAACTTGTTGAGGCGGGTGTTCTACCCACAAATTACGATTTTGAAAAACATAAAGAACTTGTACCCATGCAGCCAGGTGATGTACCGATTACTTATGCGGACACTAGTGCTCTGGAACGCGATTTTGGATTCAAACCATACACAGCTTTGCGAGAGGGATTGAGAAAATTCGCAATATGGTATAAAATATTTTATGAAAAATGATTAAATAACACCTAACTTAAAAAATATTGGATGGGAAACAAATGATAGAATATAAAAAATATACAATTGCGGTTGCCGGTACAGGTTATGTGGGGCTCTCAATTGCAATATTGCTGGCACAGCATCATAAAGTGACTGCTGTGGATATTATCCCTGAAAAAGTAGATTTGATAAATCAGAGAAAATCTCCGATCCAGGACGAGTATATAGAAAAATATCTTGCTGAAAAAGAGTTGGAGCTTTTTGCAACTGTTGACGGCGCAAGCGCTTATTCGAATGCCGATTTCGTTGTTATCGCAGCGCCTACAAATTATGACTCAGAGACACAGCACTTTGATACTTCTGCCGTGGAAGATGTCATAGATCTTGTTATGAAAGTTAATCCAAATGCCGTGATGGTTATTAAATCGACTATTCCTGTCGGATATACTGAACAGATTCGCAAGGAAAAGAAGACCGATAATATCATTTTCAGCCCGGAATTCCTGCGCGAAAGCAAGGCTTTGTATGATAATCTGTATCCGAGCAGGATAATTGTCGGCACAGATATGGTTGACGAGCGTCTTGTGGAAACAGCGCATATTTTTGCTGGACTTCTGCAGGAGGCGGCGATCAAAAAGGATGTCGAGACACTGTATATGGGCTTTACCGAAGCGGAAGCAGTAAAGCTTTTTGCAAATACATATTTGGCGTTGAGAGTGAGTTATTTTAATGAGCTAGATACATATGCGGAGATGAAGGGACTTGATACACAGAAAATTATCGAGGGCGTTTGTCTTGACCCGCGTATCGGAACGCATTACAATAACCCATCGTTTGGTTATGGCGGGTACTGCCTGCCGAAAGATACAAAACAGCTTCTTGCCAACTATGTCGATGTGCCGGAAAACCTGATAGAAGCGATAGTGGAAAGCAACAGAACCCGTAAAGACTTTATTGCAAATCGAGTGCTGGAAATTGCAAATTCCTGTAAAGGCAATGATGAGGGTGACAGGAGCGAGGAAGAAAAGATAATAATTGGCGTATACCGTCTTACAATGAAAAGCAATTCTGACAATTTCCGTCAAAGCTCAATACAGGGAGTCATGAAGCGAATTAAATCTAAGGGCGCGACCGTGATCGTTTATGAACCGACTTTGCAGGACGGCGATACATTTTTCGGAAGCAAGATCGTTAACGATTTAGGCGAATTCAAACGGCAAAGCCGGGCGATAATTGCAAACCGCTATGACGCATGCCTTGATGACGTGAAAGACAAGGTATATACAAGGGATATTTTCCGTAGAGACTAGCGTCACGCTATGGAGTATAACTGTGTGTAAAGGTTGACAATATGAACTATAAAGAGAGATACGAGCAATGGCTGTATGATTGCTTTTTTGATGACGCAACCCGAAATGAGCTTGCGGCACTGACAGATGAAAAAGAAATTGAACATCGCTTTTACCGTGACCTTGAATTCGGTACAGGTGGGTTGCGCGGAGTCATGGGCGCTGGCACTAATAGAATGAACAAATATACTGTTGGTAAAGCGACGGCCGGGCTCGGTAAATATCTGCTGGATGTATATGGAGCGGAGGCCTGTAAAGAACGCGGAGTCGTAATAGGTTATGACACGCGTAAGAATAGCGATGTTTTTTCCCATACTGCGGCAAATGTTTTGTCCGGTATGGGCATTCGTGTTTATTTGCACGCTGATGCGCGCCCAACACCGCAGCTTTCTTTCTCGGTAAGACATTTGAATACTCTTGCCGGTGTTGTTATAACTGCAAGCCACAATCCAAAGGAGTATAATGGATACAAGG
>CALWWO010000064.1 GCA_944385265.1 uncultured Oscillospiraceae bacterium | reverse complement strand
AAAAAAAATAAATTTATGATATAATATCCTCGTTATATAAATTCATGTAGGGGTATAGCTCAGTTGGTAGAGCAGCGGTCTCCAAAACCGCGTGCCGAGGGTTCAAGTCCTTCTGCCCCTGCCAGTGAAAAACGGCTCAACCATACGGGTTTGAGCCGTTTTTCTTGTATTTTTTTGCCCGGCGCACGGTCTGCTTTACCGCATTTTGACGCTCAAATCGGGCATCAATTTCGCATCTGCTGCCAACGGTTTGCAACGATTCCGTCTGCTACATCATCAAAAAAGCATCATTCTGCGGCTGTTCTCCCGGTGAATATTTTTCTTTTCTTTGTTTACTGCAATGCAAATTTTGACCGCCCAGATTTTCGTCTGGACGGTCTTTTCGGTTACATCTCAAAGCCCTCGGTGATGCCGCTAAGTCTTGCCGTGTCTTTCTTGACATAATATAATTCAGTAATCTGCGAAGTTGAGTGTCCCAATAGGTCGGCTACCTGACGGGGCGATAATGCCTTGATGGTTCCATCGGGCTGCTTCTGCCCGTTCACAAGATTGGTGGCGAAGGTATGCCGCAGGCTGTGCAGCCCTTTCTGCTCAATTCCCGCCGCTTTCAGTATTCGGTAAAATCTCTTTCGCAGATTGACCGGCTTGGTGTAGCCTCCGTTCCCGTCCGCCACAAGGGGCGTATTTTGCCCGAAATACACTTCTTTGCGCAGATGATCCTCGATCATTTCCACCGCTGTCCTGTTCAGCGGCACTGTGCGCTTACTGGTGGCGCTTTTGGGCTTGCCTACTTTGATCTCCCGACCGCTTGTAAATTCTGTACCATCTCTCCGTGAAACTTCTTTCACCCCCTGCCGGACTGTCAGCGTTTTGCGTTCCAAGTCAATGTCGCTGTTCAGCAGGCCGAGCAGTTCGCCGGTGCGTAATCCTGTGTTCAGCATCAGGATATACGCCGCAGCCTGCTGATATTTGCGTTTGCCATCTTTGAAAGTGCTGAACGCTTCGGCTTTGAACTTCTCTATTTCTTCCGGTGTAAAAATGGTCACCGTTTCACACTCCGGTAGATCTTCCTTGTCCTGCGCTGACATGAAGTTTGATTTCTTCATCATCTCCACATTCGCCATCGGATTCTTCGGAATTAGTTCTTCCCGGTAGAGATACCGGAAGTATTCGTTCAGCACCACATACGCTTTCTTACCGGTGGTGTAAGCGTAGCCTTTGTTCATCCAGTAGTTGAGCAGATTTTTGATATCTGCCGCTGTGATATCTCCAACCGGCTTGTCACCCAGCAGAGGATAAATCTGATTTTGGGCGCTGCATTCGCACCGGTCATAGGTGGTCTGCTCTACGGAGGGGAACTTGAACACCTGCAGCCAGTTCTGCATACTGTCCCGTAGTGCCTTTTTGGACTCGTCCGATTCTACTGCTTGGTTTTCAAAGTCCGCAATATAGTCTGTCATCTTTTTGTTGACCTCGGCCTTGGTTGTACCGGAGAAGCTCTTGCGTTTCCGCTCTCCATGCTCATCCATATACCAGACTACACCGCCCCAGCGATCATCTGTCCTTTTGAAAGCATTGCCGTTGGTTAACAATCTTCTCTGCATTCCTTGTCACCCCCCCCTAATATTTCGATTTCATAAACGCTGTTTCGTGTAGTTAAAGTGATGGTATTGCTCTCGGTGGAAACCTCTCCGCATCCTGTTGTCAGAGTGTTCGACCTGTAGTTGGGTAATCATAAACAATGAAGCCGTTCCCTGTTCCCGTACTATAGACAGTTCCTTCTCTATCCGCTCTTTTATAATATCGGGCAGCGGGGTGCCGTAAAGCATTTCGGCCTGATTTCTGGAAATCGTGGTAAGCCGTTCTTCGGCATCAGCTATGAATGGGAAAAATCTTCCCTCTGGTATGGGACGAACCTTTTTGATACTATCAGCAATTTTATTCGTGTTGTCAATCACAACTTCATGCGCCTTTTCTTCGCCGAGATAATCGAACGCATTAAGCATCTCTTTTGTGGAACGAAAATGAAGAACGGCCTGAATTTTATTTTCTGAAGCTCCGTAAATGCTCTTTAAAACATGGTACGCCTGCGTATCCTCCGGTTCAAGATAATGAACGTTTCCAGTAGCGCATACAGGCATCTGCATCTTCTCACCTATCTGAACAATTAACGTGTTGATCCTTTGAAGTTCTTCCTGAATTTTGCCGTTGTCTGCGTTTGCATATTTACAGTTCCAGAAAGGCTGTATCTCCAGAAAAACGTATTCCCTTGCAATGGCATATAATTCTTCCAGCGCTTTTCCCTGTGCGGCGGCGCAAAACAGTTTTCCGTTGCCGCAACCGCTGCCTAAAAGCAGGTCGGCACGATGTTTTTTCAGTTCCTTCTTTATTATAACGGGCGCACCTTGAAAGCGGTGCAGATGCGACAACGAAACCAAACAATATAAATTCTTAAGCCCTGTATAGTTTTGAACCAGAATCGTCATATGAAACGGCTGCGCCTCTTCTTTATTTGCACAATACGCCTCCATACCGTAGATGATTTTAACACTGCGCCCCTGCTTTTCGAGTTCTTCGGCCACGCGTCTTGCTTCCGGAAATACCTGCACACAGCCGTGATTTGTGACAGCAATCGCCGTATGTCCCCATTTTGCGGTGCGTTTGATATACTCGCTGATAGACGTCACAGCGTCCATTGCGGGCATTTTGGTGTGCACATTTAATTCTACCCGTTCTTTTTTCATCGTTTTCGCTCCTTTCATGGCTATCGTACATTATAAAATCCGAAAACACAAATAAAATCAATTTTGATGGTCGAAATATGGCACTATGGCTTTTCAGTCATAGTGCCCTTTATATTCCTTTCTATTTATTATTCGCTAATGAACACCACACATCATTAATATGTGCAATTCCCATGGCCATAGGCTGGACTGTATAAGATAAACTTTCTATAGTCGTACAATCATTACCTCTTCTTTACTTCGATAATAACCGCTTTGGGATAAAGTTTTTTGACCTTGTCAATTGCTTCATATTCGCCATGACAGTATACGCCCATTTTACTGAGTACTGAGGTTGGCGTTGCACGATATACCACATCGTAATATGCCGATTCCATAGTATCGTTCTCCTTTCATATATTTGTTCTGTCATAATAAATTATCATTTACATATCTTTCTCCTCCTTTCCTGCACACAGTATAGTGCAGGATTTTAAATAATACAAATAAAAAACTTGTTAAAAGGCAGATTTTGAAAGGCTATTATAGTAGACTTTGACAGAAAGTAAGAGGCTGTCACACCATAAATAAACGGCAATACGAATTTTTACGGAATTTAATTTGTATTTAAAAAAAACGCATGGTATACTTTAGAAAAAATGATAAAGGAGTCTTCGTGGTGGGTATCAATTTTGCAAGCGTACCCAATTGTTCCTTTTGGGCTTTCTAAAAATTTTTGTATTTGCAACTCGTCGTTTTTCCGAGCCAATGCAGTCTTTTATTTAGAAAGTACATTTGACGGGAAGCCGAAATCATTTTTAGCATCAAGGCAATATTTTAAGTTTATATAGAAAGGTTGAAGATCACGATGCAATACACCTCTGCAGAAGCAAATAAACTGCTCAAAAAATTGAACGATACTTATCAGGCATTGCTTTATGAAGAAGAACAAAGCAGCACATTTCTTGCCGCTATGGGGGAAGATCCGGAAACGCTGCGTCCTGAGTATGATTACCGGGGCACGCAGGAAGCTTTACACAAGCTTGAAGAAAATA
>CALWWO010000063.1 GCA_944385265.1 uncultured Oscillospiraceae bacterium | reverse complement strand
CGTCAGACATCTCCGCGACTGAGGAGAATCCGTAGACCCCGTTTTTGTATACGCGCGCCGATACGCCCGAAACGTCTGACCGCGAATTCGCGGTCAGATTCCCCGCAAGCAGAGTTACCCGCCTTGATTTATTGACCTGAGCGCGCAGCTCTGTATGTACTCCGGGCGCGAAAGAGACGCTGTGTTTTGAAATAATATCCTCTAACATGTTTTTCTCCTTTCATATTAGCAATATATAGATATGTTCGGCGGTGTTTTCATCCGCCGTACATCAAAAGCTTAATAATTAAACGCTTCCGCAAGTTCGCGGTATTTGCTTATGTCGGAAGATCCGTTCCACGTCATATAACCGCCTGTAAGCCCCGCGTCGCGCAGACCGCGTATCTCCTCAGTAACCTCGTGAACGCCGTAAGCATTATATGGCGACCTGATTGCGTTATAAGCCTGAATCCACGTCCGGACGATCGCGGGAGACGCCGTCTCCGTCTGACGGATAACAACGCTTTCAGCCCAGCTGTTGAGAGTTTCGTATGGATGCGTCCAAGGCAGATAATCTCCGTTTGCGGCGAAATGGTCGGGATACGGCATACCGCTTATGACGTCGACTACGTTGCTTATTGCGGCCCAGTACTGCCCGTAAGCTGTAACATATGTATATGCGGCCTCGCCGAAAACGTCGGCAGAGACATAGACTCCGTACTCATGGAGCACGTCGCACGCGTACATGAGAAAACGCTGTATGGCCTGAGCCTTCGTCTCGCCGTATGTGTTGTTATAATCTATAGTACCCGCGCTTTCAAGCGAACGTGTGCCATCGGGGAAGCGGACATAGTCAAACTGTATCTCGTTAAAGCCCATCGTCTCAACGGCGTCGACCGCAAGCTCTACCTTGTACTGCCAGACAGAACGATCATACGCGCTCGGCCAGTAGCCGCGTGAAAGAGAGAGCGGCTCGCCGTTATTGTCGGTGATAGCGCACTCGGGATAGTCGGCGACAAGGTTCGAGTCGTTGAACGCGGTTATCCTGCCGATGACGTAATATCCGGCATCCTTGATTTTTTGGATCGCCTCCTGGTATTCTTCTACCGTGAATATGGCGCGTGCAAACGCCGTCGGGCTGTACTCCTCCATAACAGGGGAGGGATACGATACGGCCGTTCCGTCGACAATATCAACGACGAAGGCGTTTATCCCCGTAGAGTCGGCAAGCTCAATATAATCATCAACACTTTTTACGGCCTCGCCGCACAGATACAGCGTACGGCATTCCTCAGGCATGACGTTATCCTCAAAAGACGGCTTTTCCCGAGGGAAAAAGTCAAGGCTTCCCGCGTCGCCGCCGCCGTACGGATTGCCGCGCTCGGCGTGGATCTGATACGATCCGTCCTCGTCGTAATTCGCCGTCGCGTCCTCTAGCGTTGATGTGACGTATTCGGATCTTATATACCCTGTTTCACCGTTATATTCGACCATGTACTTGTTGACATCGCCGTTTTCATCCACCGTGTCAAATCCTACGACGTCAAGCGCTTCACCCTTGTTAACAAGAGTACCGAGTGTTATACCGTCCTCATTGTACAGATTCTGAGCAGTCCTGACGTAAACCGATCTTTCTTTGACAACATTCTCGTAATTTGCGGTCACAAACTCCGACAGCACATACCCGACAGTGCCGTCGTTTAACATGATCTCATAATAATTTAAAAATGTCTCGTCATCGGGGTCATAGGAGATCCTGGTACCGCGTACAAGCGAGCCGATCTGCTCGTTTTCGGCGTCTATTATATCTACAGTCCTGCCGTCTGAGGAGATAAATCCGCGTCGCCATGCGTCCTCAGCTTCGGAAGATGATGAGGAAGTGTTGGGATCGAGTATCATACTATCCGATGAGGAAGAACCGAACGGCAGCCGATCGCCGAAAGCAATGTAGAAGACCGCGGCTATAAGCAGCGCGAAAGCGCAGCAGGAAGTAATGATTTTCAGGCGTCTGCGTCTTTTTTCGCGCCGCCTGACCGAAGAAGTCTTTCTCACAGCAACCTCCAAGTTTTTTATTTTGCAAGCTCATTATAATACACTTTTCTCTGTATTTCTACATAAAACAAAGATTTTTCCTATTTCATATGTATATATCATAAAAAACGCTCTCGTTAATAGATGAAATCCCCCACCTCATGGAGATAAAGGTAAATGTGCGTTTTGAATCTAAAACGATGCTATCGGCGAGCAGCCTGTCCGCGTATACACATGGGTGAAGGGCGGCATCCTTTTTTATATATGCTTTTAAAAAAGAAAGCATCCGCATCAATAAAATGATGCGGATGCAAAAATGTCTTATGTTCAAAGCTTCAAATAGAAAGACATTTGAAAATATATAGAGCAAAAGCAGGTTTAAAATATCAGTCTTCTTTTGAATAGTTGTCAAAATAGCCCTGAATAAATACAATCGGCGTACCTTTATCGCCGCTGCCGGATGTGAGATCACACAGCGACCCGATAAGATCAGTGAGCTGACGCGGGGTCGTGCCCTGAGACGCCATGTCTCCCTTGAGATTGTCGGCCTTGCCCTTGATGGACGCCTTGACAGCGTCGGTGAGTTCATCGCCGCTCAGAGAGGAAAAGTCATTGTCGGCGAGATATTTTATCTTCAGTTCATTTGGAGTTCCGTCAAGCCCGGGTGTATGTGCAGGGGAGACGACAGGATCGGCGAGCTCCCATATCTTTCCGACGGGGTCTTTAAACGCGCCGTCGCCGTATATCATAACCTCGATATTTTTGCCCGTTTCTTTTATCAGGCTTTGTTGAAGCGCGTCTACAAACTTCTGGCAGTCTCTCGGAAACAGCTTGACAGATTCTTCGGTTGCCTTGTTCGAGCCCAAAAGGCCGTATGCCTCGTTGTATCCGCTGCCGTTTACGGGCGCGTTCATTATATCCGTCAGTGTAAGGACCGTCTGCGCTCCCGCGGCCTTGAGGCGGCGCACAGTCCTTGCGCGCGTGTGTATATCACATGTGAGGATGTTTTTTGTGTAATCCAGTATGGCCGTCGGCTGATTTGCAAATATCACCTCAACCTCGCATCCGCACTCATGTATCAGATCTGAATAGTATGAGACGTAGTCGACGCCGGTAAACGGATGGAGCTGATAGCCAAACACCTCGCGGTATTTTTCCTCAGTCAAAACGTCGCTCCACGGGTTCACGCCGTACTCGTCGAGCAGATCATCGTCAAACAGATGGTTTCCGACTTCGTCCGACGGATAGCTGAGCATGAGATATATTTTCTTCATGCCGCGCGCAATACCGCGCAGGCAGACAGCAAAGCGGTTTCGTGAAAGAATAGGGAATATCACGCCTATAGTGTCAGTTCCGAATTTTGCCGATACGTCAGCCGCAATGTCATCGGTAGTGGCATAATTCCCGTTCGCGCGGGCCACAACAGACTCCGTGACGCATACTATGTCACGGTCGTTAAAGTTAAAGCCCTCTGCTTTTGCCGCCGAAACAACGCTGTTTGTAACGATACCGACGAGATCGTCGTTTTCGCGTATTATGGGAGCGCGGATGCCGCGTACAACAGTGCCAACAGTTCTCATAAAAACTCCTCCGATATATTAATAGTCGAATTTTGCGAATACGTTGCCTAAACCTTACATATTATGTCACATATTCCTATATAAGTAAAGTTATGTTTTTATATACAAACCAAACAATCTTTTATATACAGCGCACCCGGCCGCACAGTGCAAAACAAGACTTTTGTCAGATAATAGCGAAAAAAGGGAACAATAAATATAAAATTATCGTCTTAAGAAAAAATTAAAGAAAATATATTTGAAAGTTTACACATTCTTCACAAAAGCATGGTAGAAAGATATAGGTGTTTTCTAAAAATCGGCAGTGATTACAGTGGACTGCCAGATAATTTCATGGAAATCAAGGAGAAAACAAGCGAAATGAGACCTACAAGACCGTCTGAGGGGACATATATGTCCGCCACAGTCAATTACTATATACCGGCAAAGGCGTACAGAATAAAGGAGCTTGACTATACTAGAAGCGCCAGCGGCGGCATCTATATATCATTTCTTATCCTGTCCGTGTGGCTTCCGTATTATTTGAGTGCGCTCGTACTTGCCGGACTGACAGTGTACGCGCTGACGTCGCCCGACAGGAGGGCATTTGTAATAGACGGAGGCCCCTTCGGCAGATTCATTTGGGGAATACCGGCTGTCTCGTTTTTAAGTTCAGTTATAAATGAAAATCTGCTTGGCATATTAATATCGGTCGGCATATTTCTTATTTTTGCAGCAGGACTGTACACATATGCGCTTATGACGCGGTCGAGATTTGAAAAAAGCTGCGACCTCATGTGCATAGGCAGCAATGTCGCAGCGGCGATAGCAGTCATACAGACGTTTGTGATTAACGGCGATAAAGTCTCATACCGGCCGATGGCGTTTGCGTTGCACCCCAATTATTATGGGATGCTTGCCATGTTCAGCATACTTATTGCCTTTTCAAGGATGAGACGCGGAGGCTCAAAACGCATATATATCATAACTATTATAATGAATACTTTTGGGATATTCTTGAGCGAGAGCAGGTCGGCGCTTGCCGGCGCTGCGGCATGCTTCATAGTTTATCTGATTGTTAATAAAAAGTACAAGATAGCCGGTGCAGTTCTGCTCTGCGGCGTAGGGGTGCTTTCATGGTGCTGGGGCAACGATGACTCGTTCGTGTGGAGAAACTCATTTCAGTTTGTAGTAGAACAGCGGTATGATATATGGATGGGCGCTCTCCGCCTGTATCTCTCGGATCTTTCCTCTGTCCTGATCGGTAAAGGGCCGATGGCGTATTATGCACAGTGGAGGAGCGTCGGAGGGCCTATGGCCGATCACGCTCACAGCATATATATCGACAGCCTAGTAAATTTCGGGATTATCGGCACGGCACTTATAGGAATCCTCGCGTGGAAAATGGTACGAGCGAGCATGATAAAAAACGATACGGGACACTCTCGGGTAGTCAAATTGCTCAATCTGCTTATGCTGGTTCAGATAGCGGTCGGCGGAATAGTTGATAACACAATTTTCTGGGTGCATACAGCCGTCTGCTTTGCGTTTGTAAACTCGGGACTGACAACGGCTGACAGAAGCGCGAATAAGACGTAAATAAACAGAACAAGAACCCGGTTCAAAGGACAGAAGCTTTTGAACCGGGTTTGATTTTACTTAATATCCATTATGTTGTACGGCGTCGACTGATAGACATAGTAGTTGAGCCAGTTGAAATAGAGAAGGTTTGCGTGGCTTCTCCATGTGACGACAGGACGCTTTGTATCATCGTCGTTCGGATAATAGTTTTTCGGTATCTCGATGGGAAGCCCCTGTGCCTTATCACGCAGATACTCCTTTTCAAGTGTATCAGCGTCATATTCGGAGTGGCCTGTGATGAAAAACTGCCTGCCCCCATCTGTTTTAATTGCATAGACGCCGGCCTCGTCGGAGGAAGCGAGTATTTTAAGCTCCGGCACAACCTCTATATCCTCACGGCGAACGGTTGTGTGACGCGAGTGCGGCACCATAAACACATCGTCAAAACCGCGCAGCAGCATGGAGTGTGCATGGTCTATGTGATGCGGGAAAACACCGAACAGTTTCTTCTCAAGCGGGTATTTTTTGATTCCATAATGGTAATAAAGCGCCGCCTGCGCGCCCCAGCATATATGGAATGTACTGTACACATTTGTCTTGCTCCACTCCATGATTTCGCAGAGCTCATCCCAGTATTCCACCTGCTCAAACTCAAGATGCTCCACGGGCGCTCCTGTTATTATAAGGCCGTCGTATTTTTTATCTTTAACCTCGTCAAACGTCTTGTAAAATGATATGAGATGTTCTTTAGACGTGTTTTTAGAGTCATAGGACTTCGTGTACATAAGCTCGAGCTCCACCTGAAGCGGAGTGTTGCCTATAACGCGGGCGATCTGCGTCTCCGTGACAATCTTGGTGGGCATAAGGTTTAAAATAAGGACGTGCAGCGGGCGGATATCCTGCGTGATAGCTCGTGTTTCGGTCATAACAAATATATTTTCGTTTAGAAGCGTCTGTGTTGCAGGCAGTTGATTAGGTATTTTAATAGGCATTTCGTGCACCCCCAAAAAAGCCCAAAACTCAGTTAAAAGCCTTGTTTATAGCC
>CALWWO010000062.1 GCA_944385265.1 uncultured Oscillospiraceae bacterium | reverse complement strand
ACCGGAGAGATATCCGACGAACTGTTCGGATATAAATATACGGACTTCGCCCCCGATCCCGAATCATTTCAGTCTGAAGCAAAAAAACGCGTCGATGAATTGTACATGTACGATGTCCTTCGTGCCGACCGGTGCATATCGTCAAACTCGCTTGAGGCGCGCGTACCGTTCGGAGATATCTTCTTTGTAAAATACGTCATGAGTATAGACCCAAAAATGAAAATGAACACTTATAACATGGGTAAATATCTGCTCCGGCACGCATTTGAGCATGACGACTGGCTGCCTGACGAGATCCTTTGGCGGCAAAAAGCTGCTTTTTCAGACGCGGTAGGTCATTCCATGGTAGACGATCTGAAAGAATATGCCGAAAGCCTATACACAGACGAAGAATTTGAAGAAAAACGTAGGCAGTACGACTTTGCAACGCCTTTTACCAAGGAAAGCCTGCTCTACAGAGAGATTTTTGAAAAACACTTCCCCGGTCAAGCTGAAATGATAAAAGATTTCTGGATGCCCAACAAAAACTGGGAGGGCTGCGATGTAAACGACCCCTCTGCAAGGGTTTTATCAAACTATGGCGCAAGCGGCATATAAAAGCACGCATGGATCTTACTGCTATATATCGCTGATAATATCGATCGCCCTGAAAAATCGTAAGGTTTTTTAGGGCGAATTTTATCTTTACACAACGAAATGCAGTTTTATTTCCGTATCCTACTATTATTTGCAGTACACCGATCTAAAATTTTTAGGTTTATTGTTGACATTGTATTTTTAAAGTGATACTATATTCATGAGTTAGATATAACTAACTCGGTGCTGATGACTTGTTTCTTTTCTACATATTTTCTTATCCTTATCTCATTTTTAAATAATAAGAGACATCTTGTAGGATGTCTCTTATTATTTTTGCTGTTCAATTATATCGATCGCATGCTTTTTAATAGCCTCGAAACTCTCCGCACTTATAACATGTTCAATACGGCAGGCGTCCTTCGCTGCGATAACAGGATCCACTCCCAACGCTGAAAGCCATTTTGTTATAAATATATGCCGCTCATACATCTTCTCCGCTATTTCCAAGCCCTTATCCGTAAGCTTTATATATCCGTCTTCATCCATCGATATATATCCGTTCTCACGCAGGTTTTTCATTGCAACACTTACGCTGGGTTTTGAAAATTCCAGTTCATTAACTATATCTATTGAGCGCACCATACCGTTTCTCTGCTGGAGGATCAAAATAGTTTCGAGATAATTTTCAGCCGATTCCTGTATTTTCATATATACGTCCCTTCGCTCTTTGGATATTTATTACAATTATACCATTTTCCTCGCGTTTTTCAATCACTATTTGCTTTCTCGTGACAAGCGGTTCAAAGCATATAAAATATGGCATAACAGTATGCAGTGCACGTAATAAATATGACCTCGCGCCAAAACGAGAGCGAGGTCATATCTTTATTTTTAGAACAGACCGCTTATAACGCCGTTTTCATCTACGTCTATGCGTTCTGCCGCAGGCACTTTCGGAAGTCCCGGCATTGTCATCACGTCTCCTGTAAGCGCAACGATGAAGCCGGCGCCCGCCGATACCTTGAGGTTTCTAACGGTTATTTTGAATCCCTCCGGCGCGCCGAGCTTTTTGGCGTCGTCTGAAAAGCTGTACTGCGTTTTTGCCATACATATCGGCATATTTGAAAATCCAAGCGTCTCAAGCTGCTTTAGCTGCTTTACGGCGCTTCCGACAAGTTCTACCCCATCGGCGCGGTAAATGCGTGTAGCAATAGCGTTTAGCTTCTCGGTTATGCTGAGAGCGTCGTCGTAGCAATATTCAAAGTCGTTCGGCTGCCGGCAAAGCTTTACAACTTCCTCAGCGAGCGCCATGCCGCCTTCTCCTCCCTTGCCCCAGACCTCTGACAACGCGACGTTTACACCGAGCTCTTTGCACTTATCCTCGACGAGCTTAAGCTCTGCCTCGGTCTCTGTCGGGAATCTATTTACGGCGACAACGGCGGGCAGGTTATACACTTTCGTGATGTTCTCAACGTGGCGTAGAAGATTCGGGATGCCCTTTTCAAGAGCTTCAAGGTTTTCCGTCTCGAGCTCTGTCTTCGGTGCGCCGCCATGGAGCTTGAGTGCTCTGACAGTCGCGACTATTACAACGGCATCTGGCTTGAGCCCCGCCATTCGGCATTTTATAGCGAGGAATTTCTCAGCGCCGAGATCCGCACCGAATCCCGCCTCCGTTACGCAGTATTCACCGAGCTTGAGCGCAACTTTTGTAGCCGTCACGCTGTTGCAGCCGTGCGCGATATTGGCAAACGGTCCGCCATGAACAAACGCAGGCGTATGCTCAAGCGTCTGCACAAGGTTCGGCTTAAGCGCGTCCTTTAACAGCGCAGCCATAGCGCCCTGTGCTTTAAGATCTCCCGCAGTGACGGGCTTTTCATCGTACGTATAGCCGACGATTATCCTTGAAAGTCTCTCTTTAAGGTCTGATATGGACGTCGCAAGGCACAGAACGGCCATTATCTCCGATGCGACCGTTATATCATATCCGTCCTCGCGTGGAACGCCGTTCACCCTGCCGCCGATACCGTCCACAACGAAACGTAGCTGGCGGTCGTTCATATCGACGCAGCGCTTCCACGTTATCCTGCGCGGGTCAATATTGAGACTGTTCCCCTGATATATATGGTTATCAAGCATTGCTGCAAGCAAGTTGTTTGCCGCGCCGATTGCGTGGAAATCACCTGTAAAATGCAGGTTTATATCCTCCATCGGAACAACCTGTGCATATCCGCCGCCGGCAGCGCCGCCTTTGATGCCGAACACCGGTCCAAGCGACGGCTCGCGCAGTGCGATTATTGATTTTTTGCCAAGCTTTCTGAGTCCGTCTCCCAGCCCTACAGTCGTCGTCGTCTTTCCCTCGCCCGCTGGTGTTGGTGTGATCGCAGTCACAAGGACTAGCTTGCCGTTCGGCTTATCTTTGAGCTCGTCTAAAATTTTAAGATCTACTTTCGCTTTGTATCTTCCGTATTGTTCTAAAAACTCTTCGCCTACACCTGCCGTTTTTGCTATATCAGTTATTGGAAAAAGCTTACATTCCTGAGCTATTTCTATATCGCTTTTATATGCCATTTTCTTTTCCTCCATTATCCGAAATACTTTGCCGCCGACTTGAACAGGTTCATTTCATATTTGCCGGGCACATTCTTATAGAGACCTTTTCCAATACGTTCCGAGTGCCCCATTTTGCCGAACACTCTTCCGTCAGGCGAGGTTATGCCCTCTATCGCAAACACAGAATTATTCGGGTTGAAGCGTACATTATCTGTCGCGTTTCCATTAAAATCCACATACTGCGTAGCTATCTGACCGTTTTCTGCGAGCTGCCTCACAAGCTGCTCATCAGCTAAAAAGCGTCCTTCACCGTGTGATATCGGCACGGTATATATCTCGCCCGGTTTTGTCATAGACAGCCACGGTGATTTATTCGACGCTATCCTTGTATGAACGATACGCGACTGGTGGCGTCCTATAGTGTTAAACGTGAGCGTCGGGCATGTCTCATCCGTATCTATTATTTCGCCATATGGCACAAGACCGAGCTTTATAAGCGCCTGGAAGCCGTTGCATATGCCGCACATGAGCCCGTCGCGCCGCTCCAAAAGCTCTGTTACTGCATCTTTTATCGCCGCATTACGGAAAAACGCCGTTATGAATTTACCAGAGCCGTCAGGCTCGTCTCCACCAGAAAATCCACCGGGTATGAAAACTACCTGCGAATCTTTTATACCCTGTGCAAACCGCTCGACTGATCTCGCGACGCCGTCGGGCGTGAGATTGTTTACAACGATTATCTGCGGCTCGATCCCGGCAGCTTTCATTGCCTTTGCCGTATCATACTCACAGTTTGTGCCTGGGAATACAGGTATTACCGCTTTTGGTACAGCCGTCTTGACGACCGGAATGGGGTAGCTTTCGGCATTATATGTAAACGTCTCGATATTTTTTGTCCCGTCGTTTATATTGCACGGATACACGGGTTCAAGCTTATTTTCGTATATTTTAAGAAGCCCGTCTAAGCTGATATTTTCGCCCTTATATGATACCGTGCTGTCCGCTGTCGTCTCTCCGAGCGGCATTCCGACCTCGGTATCGTCGGAGAGCTCAAGTATGAACGCGCCGTAAGTGTAGCCGAAAATATCATTCAGAGTGAGGTTTTCGGCGTACTTGAACCCGACATCGTTTCCGAACGCCATCTTCATGACGCCCTCCGCCACGCCGCCGTATGTCGGCGTGTATGCCGCGCACACTTTTCCGCTCCGCATAAGCTCCGTTACTTTTTCGAAATTTGCTTTCATGCTCGCCGACTGCGGCAGACCGCAGTCGCCGTATGTCGGCTTTAAAAGTACAACTTTATGTCCCGCTGCTTTAAATTCGGGCGAGACGATGTTTTCTATCTCCTCTGTTGTCACGGCAAACGATATAAGCGTCGGCGGCACGTCTATATTCTCAAATGTCCCGCTCATGGAGTCCTTACCACCTATCGCCGCGACGCCAAGACCTATCTGCGCCTTGAACGCGCCAAGAAGCGCTGCGAGCGGCTTTCCCCATCTCTGCGGGTCTGAGTACGGCTTTTCAAAGAACTCCTGGAACGACAGGTAGATATCTTCAAACTTCGCGCCTGACGCGATTAACTTCGCCACCGATTCTACAACGGCGAGATATGCGCTGTGAAACGGACTTTTTTCCGCTATATACGGATTGTATCCCCACGACATAAGCGAACACGTCGTCGTGTCGCGATTCTCGACAGATATTTTATGCACCATCGCCTGCGGCGGAGTGAGCTGATTTTTGCCACCGAACGGCATAAGCACGGTCCCCGCACCGATCGTCGAGTCAAAGCGCTCAGACAGACCGCGCTTCGAGCATACGTTAAGATCTGAAGCAAGCGCGCGATATCCTTCTTTAAAATCATATACGGGCGCCTTGTCTACATCGCCATACGCCGCGGGCGCTATGCTTATATGTTTTTCCGCGCCGTTTGAGTTTAAAAAATCGCGTGATATATCGACGATGCGCTTGCCGTTCCAATTCATCACAAGTCTCGCTTTTTTGGTGACCTTCGCAACAACAGTAGCCTCGAGGTTTTCACTCTCGGCAAGGCGGCAGAAATGCTCCGCCTCTGCTTTTTCGACGACTACTGCCATTCTTTCTTGCGATTCGCTTATCGCAAGTTCCGTTCCATCAAGCCCTTCGTATTTTTTCGGTATCTTGTCGAGCTTTATCTCAAGTCCGTCTGCAAGCTCTCCTATAGCGACTGACACTCCGCCCGCGCCGAAATCGTTGCAGCATTTGATAAGGCGCGACGCCTCTGGATTTCTGAAAAGGCGCTGGAGTTTACGTTCCTCGGGAGCATTTCCTTTCTGCACCTCTGCGCCGCATGTCTCAAGCGACGACTTGGTATGTGCTTTTGAAGACCCTGTCGCGCCGCCTATACCGTCCCTGCCTGTTCTTCCGCCGAGCAATATTACGACGTCCCCCTCGGACGGGCACTCGCGTCGGACGTTAGAAGCCGGGGCAGCTGCAATCACAGCACCGACCTCCATGCGCTTCGCCGCGTACCCGTCGTGGTACAGCTCATCGACCTGCCCTGTGGCTATGCCTATCTGGTTTCCGTATGAGCTGTATCCGGCGGCGGCGGTTGTGACTATCTTCCTCTGCGGCAGTTTGCCGGGTATCGTCTCCTCTATCGGGCGGAGCGGATCGGCAGCGCCCGTAACGCGCATTGCCGCGTAGACATAGCTTCTGCCCGAGAGCGGGTCTCTTATCGCGCCGCCTATACATGTGGCAGCGCCGCCGAACGGCTCTATCTCGGTCGGATGGTTGTGCGTCTCATTTTTGAACAGCAGCAGCCAGTCTTCCTTTTTACCATCCACATTTACCTTTATTTTTACGGTGCAGGCATTTATCTCATCGGATTCATCGAGCTTATCGAGCTTTCCTATCGCTTTGAGATAGCGCGCCGCTATCGTACCGACATCCATAAGGGTTATGGGCTTTTTGCGACCGACGGCGTTCCTAGCCGCCAGATAGTCGTTATAGCTTCTCTCAAGCAGCTCGTCTTCAAACTCGACGCTGTCGATCGTCGTATTGAACGTAGTATGCCGGCAATGATCAGACCAGTAGGTGTCGATCATTTTTATCTCCGTGACCGTCGGATCGCGCTTCTCCATATCAAAATACTTCTTGCAGCACTTTATATCCTCGAGATCCATAGCAAGACCCCAATGCTCGATAAACTGGGCAAGCTCGTCATTATTTAATTTTGTAAATCCGTCGAGCACGGCGACCTCTTTAGGCATGTTGAACTGCACAGCGAGAGTCTCGTACTCAGCAAGCGACGCCTCGCACGATTCCACAGGATTTATTAGGTATTTTTTTATCTTTTCTATATCCGAGCCTGACACATCGCCATATAAAACGTATATTTTCGCCGTTTTTACCGTCGGGCGCTCTTTCTGCGAAATTATCTGGATGCACTGTGCGGCAGAGTCGGCACGCTGATCGTACTGCCCGGGCAGATACTCCACCGCGAATGCGTACCCGTCATATGTATCAAGCGTATCGCTCACTGTGTCAAGCTGTGGCTCTGAAAACACAGTCCTCTTTACGTATTCAAACAGATCTTTGTCGATGTTTTCAACATCGTATCTATTTATTATACGCACAGATTCAAGAGTTTTTATTCCTAAAAACTCTTGTATATCCTTTTCGAGCGAGCTTGCCTCATTATCAAGCCCGCGTTTTTTCTCTACATATACGCGATATACCATAATGTCCCTCCATTCCACCGCTATGTGCGGCATAAACAGAAATAATATGTCCCTACCGGTAAAATATGGGGTTTCCCCTATCGGCACCGGCGACCAGTCAATATGAGCGATAGGCAATCTTTATTATCGGTATGATTTTTCACACTATATTTTCCTATGCTTCAAGCGCTCTTTTACCTATATCGCTTCGGTAATACGCATTTTCAAAGCTGACAGTCTTCACCGCCTTGTATGCTTTTTCAACCGCGTCCTGAAGATCGCCTGCCGTAGCAGTTACGCCCAAAACTCTGCCTCCCGAGGTGAGAAGCTTTCCATCCGCGAGCTTTGCTCCGGCGATATAGATTTTTATATCCTCTTTCTCGGGCGGGAGCATTATCTCGTACCCCGTGTCGTATTTTTCGGGGTAGCCGCATGATGCCATGACGACACAGCACGCAGCACCGTCTTTAAACCTTACATCGACGCTGTCGAGTTTCTCATCTGCTACGGCTTTCATAACGGTGAACAGGTCGCTCTCCAAAAGCGGCAGAACTACCTGCGTTTCCGGATCGCCGAAGCGACAGTTGTACTCTATGACTTTAGGTCCACGAGGCGTGAGCATAAGTCCGAAATACAGGCAGCCTTTAAACGGTCTACCTTCTTTCCTCATAGCCTCTATAGTCGGGTGGAATATCTTTTCCATGCATTCACGCGCCACATCCTCGGTATAATACGGGTTCGGCGCGACCGTGCCCATTCCGCCGGTATTGAGTCCTTTGTCCCCGTCCTTTGCGCGCTTATGGTCCATGGATGAGACCATCGGAACTATTGTTTTCCCATCTGTAAACGACAGTACGGAGACCTCCGGTCCTGTCAGGAATTCCTCTATAACTATTCTGCTGCCGCTCTCGCCGAATATCTTATCCTCCATCATCGAGCGTACGGCGTTTTTAGCCGCCTCTTTAGTCTCCGCTATGATGACGCCCTTGCCTAAAGCGAGCCCATCAGCCTTTACCACGACAGGTACTGGCGCTGTCTCGATATACTCGAGCGCCTTTTCCATATTGTCAAAAACATTGTATTCGGCAGTCGGTATGCCGTATTTTTTCATCAGCTCTTTAGCGAACACCTTGCTGCCCTCGATAGCCGCCGCCTTGGCGTTCGGCCCGAAACACGCGATCCCCGCCGCTTCCAGCGCGTCTACAGCGCCGAGCACAAGCGGATCGTCGGGCGCTACAACGGCGAAATCTATAGTGTTTTCGACAGCCCATTTTGTTATATTCTCTATGTCCTTAGCGCCGATATCGACGCATTCCGCGTCAGCCGCGATGCCGCCGTTACCGGGCAGTGCATACAGCTTTGTGATCTCACCGCTCTCTTTAAGTTTTTTTATAATGGCGTGCTCTCTTCCGCCGCCACCGATTACCATGACCTTCATATAATTCTCCATTCCGCCGCCAAGCTTTAGTCTCGCGAAAAATGAGGCTTTTTATGCGCCGCTTTTATAATCACAGCTTTCCGTTATACCGGAAAAAATTTTAGAAATGCGTTTTTACACGCTTAGATTAATGATGGAACAGTCTCATCCCCGTAAACGCCATGACAATGCCGTATTTATCGCACGTCTCTATGACGTTGTCGTCGCGGATCGAGCCGCCGGGCTCGGCTATATACTGCACGCCGCTCTTCCGTGCTCTCTCGACGTTGTCGCCAAACGGGAAAAACGCGTCCGAGCCGACCGTAACGCCGCTCTGCGTCGCTATCCACGCCTTTTTTTCCTCAGCAGTCAGAATCTCAGGCTTTACTTTAAATATTTTCTGCCATTCGCCCTCAGATAAGACGTCCTCGTACTCGTCGGAGGTATACACGTCTATCGCGTTGTCGCGGTTTGCCCTGCCGATCTTGTCAACAAACTGAAGCCCCAGCACCTTCGGATGCTGTCTTAAGTACCAGTTGTCCGCCTTGTCTCCAGCAAGCCTAGTACAGTGGATCCGACTCTGCTGCCCCGCGCCGACACCTATCGCCTGACCGTCCTTAACGTAGCAGACTGAGTTCGATTGCGTATATTTGAGCGTCAGAAGCGCGACTATCATATCGAGCTTTGCGTTGTCGGGAAGCTCCTTATTTTTCGTCACTATATTGGTAAGCAGACTTTCGTCTATTTTGAAATTGTTATAGCCCTGCTCGAACGTAACGCCGAAAACATCCTTTTCCTCTTTCGCGGCAGGAGTGTAATCGGGGTCTATCTGCACAACGTTATATCCACCCTTTTTCTTTGTCTTCAGTATTTCGAGCGCCTCATCGGTATATCCTGGTGCGATTATGCCGTCGGACACCTCTTTTTTCAGGTAGAGCGCCGTGGCGGCATCGCACACATCGGACAAAGCTGCCCAGTCTCCGTATGAGCAGAGGCGGTCGGAGCCGCGCGCCCTTATATACGCGCACGCTATCGGTGAAAGCTCCGCGTCGGGGTCCACGAAATATATTTTCCTGTCCGTCTCGGTGAGCGGATAGCCGACTGCAGCGCCCGCCGGTGAGACATGCTTAAATGAAGCCGCGGATGGAAGGCCCGTCGCCTCCTTCATCGCCTTTACAAGCTGCCATGAGTTCAGTGCGTCAAGAAAATTTATATATCCCGGTTTTCCGCACAGCACGGTTACGGGAAGCTCGCTTCCGTCCTTCATATATATACGCGCAGGTTTCTGATTGGGATTACAGCCGTATTTCAGTTCAAGTTCGTTCATTTTATCCTCCCCGTCCGATTATCTGTTCTTGTTATATATCTTGTGCAGCTTTTCTCCTGTTTTAAGATCTATATGCTGTGTATAAAGCGACACCTTGTTATCGGCGTTTAAGCTGTTCCACAGTGTATCTGAAAACTCGTCAAAGCCAATGACTATCTCCACCTCGACAGGTTCTCCCTCAAACGACGGGAGCGGATCGTCGTCGCCCATATATGTCGAGATGAATCTCCCCTCTCCGGCTTTTAAATTCGTGTAGCGGAAAAAGTTCCTTATGGTCGTATCGCTGTCGCCGTTATTGCTTTTTAATATAGAGAGCGTGAAATCCCCTGTCTTATCGTCGACTACGCCCGATATCCTCGGCGTGAAATTCGGCGCGTCCGGCTCAAACTCTCGCGTCATAAGCGCTTCCTCCGGAGTTTTTCCGTCTTTCATGAACTCGTACACTGTATCAGTCTGGTCGCCGTTTGTAACGATGGTTTTGCCGCCGTATTCGCGCACAGGGTGGTATATTATGAGGCTCGGGTCTGTCATTTTAGACGGGTCGAACGCCTCCGTCTTTATACCGTCGTCCGTTTCGGTAAAAACGCGGTTGCGACTGTTTTCGCTCCTGCCCATTATCCAGTAGGCGATAACTACGCCGCCGGCATCTTTGCCGATGATGATTCCCCTGCCCGGGTACGGGTTTTTCTTTAAAAGCTCAAAAATATTATTTTTTTCCATACGCATCTCCCTTTTCGCTTATCTCCTTCGACACCATTTCAGCCGCCTGCGGCAGCAAGAGCCACTCCGCCTGCTCCATAACTCTGCGCTGGAGAGTTTCCGGCGTATCTCCGTCTTCGACATACACTGCCTTTTGAAGTATTATTTCCCCTCCGTCGGGTATCTCGTTTACAAAATGCACCGTCGCGCCCGTCACCTTGACGCCCTTGGCGAGCGCCGCCTCATGCACCTTCAGTCCATAAAAGCCCTTGCCGCAAAACGACGGTATTAAAGACGGGTGGACGTTTATTATCCTCTTCGGATAGGCAGCCGTGAAATCGGCGCTCAAAATGCTCATAAATCCCGCTAGGACTATAAGCTCGATGCCGCGCTCTTTTAAAAGCGCTTTTATGTTTTCCTCAAACTGCTCCTGCCCGCCGCTCGCTTTCCGCGTTATTACGGCAGTCTCTATACCGTTATCGCGCGCGCGGACGAGTCCGTATGCATCGGATCTGTTCGATATGACGAGCACTATCTTCCCGCTCTTTAATATTCCGGATTTTTCGGCGTCGATAAGCGCCTGCAGATTCGTCCCGCCGCCGGAGATCAGCACGGCTATCTTCGTCAGCATATCGTCACACCTTTATCGGAGAACACGACCTCACCCATTACATATGCATCCTCGCCGTTTGCCTTGAGTATATCTATCGCTCTGTCCGCGTCGTTTTTATCGACGACGACACTCATCCCTACGCCCATGTTGAACGTGTTGAACATATCGCGCTCGGGGATATTTCCGGCTTTTGCGAGCATATCGAATACCGGCAGTATTTTAAGCACGCTTTTTTCTATCTTCACGCCGAAGCCGTCAGGTATGCTGCGCGGTATATTTTCATAAAATCCGCCGCCAGTGATATGCGACACGGCTTTCACCTTGACCGTATCCATCAGCGCGATCATTGGCTTTACATATATTTTTGTCGGTATGAGCAGCGCCTCTCCAAGTGATTTTCCTCCCAGATCCGATACAGGTGCTTTAATATCGGCGTTTTCAACGTCGAATACCTTGCGTACTAGCGAAAAGCCGTTCGAATGCACGCCGCTCGACGGGAGTGCAACGACGGCATCCCCCACTTTTATGGTAGAATTATCTAAAATCTTGTCTTTGTCCACCACTCCGACCGAAAAACCGGCCAGATCATACTCATCTTTCGGGTAAAAACCGGGCATCTCGGCCGTCTCGCCGCCGATGAGCGCGGCGCCTGACTGCACGCACCCTTCAGCTATGCCGGACACGATGTTGGCTATCTTCTCAGGGTAATTTTTGCCGCACGCTATGTAATCGAGGAAAAACAGCGGCTTTGCCCCGCAGCAGATTATGTCGTTTACGCACATTGCGACGCAGTCGATACCGACCGTATCATGCTTATCCATGATAAATGCGAGCTTGAGCTTTGTACCGACTCCGTCCGTGCCGCTGACGAGCACAGGTTTTTTTATCCCCGTAAGGTCGAGCTCGAAAAGCCCGCCGAACCCGCGTATACCCGAGAGAGCGCCGCCGGTCATTGTTCTTGCTATGTGTTTTTTCATAAGCTCGACAGCCTTATACCCCGCTGTAATGTCGACACCGGCGGCGG
>CALWWO010000061.1 GCA_944385265.1 uncultured Oscillospiraceae bacterium | reverse complement strand
GCTTCAAACGGGTCAAACCCCTCAAAGCACCCCTTTGCCGTATTATAGCATATATCATAGAACGAATTCAATTCCTTTAATTTTTTTCCGATGAGCGATCTCTTCTGCCGCTCAAACAAGCCGCTGTTTTCAATGCCGGCAATTTCCCGCGCTCTGGCTGTAATCGCCGAAACGACAGCCTCCGGATCGCGGCTCTCTCCGCCGAAGAGCACCATTGCGCGGCCTGTGATGCGCTCATATTCTGCTGTAAAGCTCTGATTTATAAGCCCTTTTGAATACAGCTCCGAATACAAGGGTGAAGAGCCTCCCATTAAAAGCCTATTTGCGAGATTCGCCGTCAGCTCCTGCCGAAGCGGATCCTTGCCCGTAGCGCCGCCTTTTACTTTTGCTCCGGCTAAAAATATCGGTATACCGATATCCATCTCCGCCGCCCCCTTATGTCCGTTCGGGTATTCGCCTTTGTCATTTCCATAGTCTCTTTGCGGCAGCTCGCCTCTTACGCGCGGCAAGAGCCTCTCTGCCGCTTTAACAACTGCATCCGGGTCGACGTCTCCGGCTACGCAAAGCGCCATATTTGCGCAGTTATAAAACGTCTTATGACAATCGTAGAGCAGTTTAGGCGTTATCTTTGCTATTTCTTCAACGGTCCCGACAATCGATTCTCTCATCGGATGCTCTTTGTACAGCAGCTTTAAAAGATTATAGTATACGACGGTTTGGGGATTGTCCTCTGTCATCCGTATTTCCTGCCCTATTATTCCCTGCTCCTTGTTTACGCTTTCCTCAGTAAAATATGGAGTGGATACAAAGCTTAAAAGAAGTTCAAAATTCTTATAAAAATCATCGGTACACTCGAAATAGTACGCGGTCATATCGGAGGATGTAAATGCGTTCGCCGACGCGCCGTTTGCAAAAAACATGTTGAGCGCGTTACCGTTTTCCGTATCGAACATTTTATGCTCTAAAAAATGGGCGACGCCTGCCGGCGTTTGGATCCAGTCGCCGTCGATTTTAAATTTCCGGTCAGCTCCGCCGTAATTTACGGCGAAAAACGCCCTGGTTTTAAAGTAGCCCGCCTTCGGCACAACGTAAACATGAAGCCCATTTGACAGCCGCTCATGCAGTACACGTTCTCCTATATTGGGATAATCCGCGGTTTTCATGCTTTGTCCCCCTTTCCTGTCAGAAAATACACGCTGTCGGCTTTTATTTTCGATGCGATCTCTACAACATCGTCTTTCGTAACATCGTCGGCAAGCCCCGCCATGATCTCCGGCGAAAGCTGTATATCGGAGATCACATTGTCGAGATACATCCCCTCAAGCGCTACCGGCTGATCCATCGCCGAACGGAGCGAGTTGATCACAGTTTTCTTTGCGCTTTGAAGCTCCTCTTCGCTTACATCGCCGTTTTTTATCTCCTCGAGCTGTGCAAATATTTCATCTCTGGCAGCGTCAAATTTAGCAAATTCAATGCCTGAGGACACCGTCATAATACCCTTATGTCTGTCTATCTGAGAGCTTGCATAATAGCAGAGAGACAGTCGCTCTCTAACATTTTTAAATAACTTGGAAGTCGGCGCGCCGCCGTACAGTGCGTTGAAAACCATCATAGCGGGATAATCGGGTGCGAGCATATTTTCGCCCATCCTGAAGCCGATAACGAGCTTTCCTTGCCCCACATCCATTTCTTCTTCGAATTGTCTCGTCTCCGCTTTTATGGGCTCTATAACTACATCTGTGACCGGGAACGCGATATCCCCGCTTCTTGAAAGCCCGGCGAAAGCCTCCTCTACCGCTCTTTCCACCCGGTCAGGCGATGCGCTTCCGCAATAAAACAGCTCCAGCGGGGCTGACTGCAAAATTTTTCTGTAGTGCTTTGTCAAAGCCTGTGCCGTTATCTTTTCGACAAGATTTTCTTTTCCCAGTTTATCGAGCCCGTATCGCTCCCTTGAACACATAAGCTCGATAAGTCTTTTTTTTGCATACCTCCCCTTATCATTCGACGCGGCGCGTATCTCGTCGGCAAGGCGCTCTTTTTCTCCCGAGACGTATTCATTTAGCAGAATGCCGCTCTTAGTCGCCGGAGCTATGAGCATTTCGCCTGTAAGCCCTATCGCTTTCTCAAGCACGGCTTCTTTACCCGGGAGAAAATAGTCATCGGGAAAATCGGCGTAAAAGCCTATGCACTGCACCTCGCCTTTTTTCCTTACCACCGGCTCGATCTGCGCACCGTACATATCATCCAGCGCAGCGGCTATGCTTTCAAGCCCCGTATATCTCGCCGTACCGCGCCGAAGCACATATGGTATCAACGCGTTTTTGGAGACGTTTTCTCTGTCAAGCTCGGTAAGCAGCGTGGCTGAAAACACGCCCGTTTTGAATTTGTCCGTTTGAAGGCACGTCAACCTTACGTTCTGCATTATCGGTTTTTGCAAAATTTCCTTCAATTCACAGCACCTCCCGAGATACAAATGCTATTTTTACCGCAAAGCATTCGCCTGCTTTTGCGGCGGACCGGTATCCCGCTCCGCCGCAGTTCTTCTGCCAATATTATACAACACATTAGCTGTTTAAAAAATAAAATTATTATTAATTTCCCGCCGTCTTATCGTTTATTTCAACCTTGTAATCTCTGTTTTTACCTTTTCTCGCGCTGATATCATATTGCCTGCCGCCTATTTCTATTTCGGCTTCGTATCCGTCCCAGTCCGCCGGTAATTTGGGATTTACGAAAAGGACACCGTTTTTTGCTCTGATACCGAGAAGATTTTCCACTATTCCCCTGAAATACCAGCCTGCCGAACCTGTATACCAAGTCCAGCCGCCCATTCCGGCATCCTGCGGATTTGAATACACGTCAGCTGCTATTACAAACGGCTCTTTTCTATATTCTGCCATATCGTGATTTTGCGGTAAAAGCGCGTTGAATATCTCCCAGCCCTTTTCAAGCTCTCCGTTTTCAAGCATCGCTATCGCAAGCCATATCGCGGCGTGGGTGTACTGCCCGCCGTTTTCGCGGTATCCCGGGCAGTAACCCTTGATATATCCCGGCGTGTCAGGTCCGCTGTCAAACGGCGGCGTAAACAGTTTTACTATCCCGTGATTTCTGTCGAAAAGCAGCTCAAACGCGGAGACGAGCGCCGTTGCGCGTTTCTTTTTATCGGCGCCGGCAAAAACAGAAAAGCTCTGCGCTATTGAATCTATTTTGCATTCGCCGCTCTCTTTTCCGCCAAGTACGCTGCCGTTGTCATAATATCCGCGGCGGTACCATTTGCCGTCCCACGCTTTTTCAGCCGCCTTAAACAGATGATTGGCGTTTTCTTCATAAAAATCCGCCTTGCTCTCACGTCCGGTTTTCCTGCACAGCGCTGCAAACATATTTAAAACGCACACTGTAAACCACGTGAGCCACACGCTCTCGCCGCGTCCGTCTGAGCCCACCATATTCATGCCGTCGTTCCAGTCGCCTGTGCCGATATAGCACAGACCATGCTCGCCGACTCCGCGGCGAAGCACCAGATCCGCCGCCTTTACGCAGTGCTCAAAAACGCTCTCCTCGATACGGCTTTCCAACGGGTGCTCGTATCTCTCCTTCTCTTCGGCGGCAAGCGGCGGAGACGATATATACGGCACAGACATATCGCATATACCGTAATCTCCAGTTCGGTCCGTATATTCGCAAGCAGCGTATACAAGCCATAAAAGATCGTCTGTACAGCGTGTGCGGACTCCCTTATCCGTTTTCTGTCCATCCTCTGACTTGTGCCACCAGTGCTGTACGTCGCCTTCCTCAAACTGATGAGCTGCGGCGGTGAGTATCTGCCGCTTTGTTATCTCGGGAAGAACATCGGAGAGTGAACACGCGTCCTGAAGCTGGTCTCGGAATCCGTACGCTCCGCCGCACTGGTATACGGAGGCTCTCGCCAGCATACGGCATGCTATGGTCTGATAAAGCGCCCATCCGTTTATATAGTTATTGAGCGCCGTATCCGGAGTTTTGATTTTGACTTTGCCCACGATCTCCGCCCAGTAAGCCGTAGTTTTGAAAAGCTCCGCCTCCGCCGTCTCTATACGAGCCAGTTCCCTAAGCTTGTCTTCGGAGGCACAGCCAGCCGCCAGCACGAGCTTGCCTTCTGCCGGATAAACTGCGGCGATACACGGCAAAAGCCCTCCGCCGAAGGCGCCGTCCATTATACCCACGCTCCATGACAGCTTGTCGCAGGTAAAGCTCTCATATGGGGTGGAGGACGATAATTTGAATACGGTTCCGGCAAACTCCGTATTTGCCGGATTTTGCGCCGACAATATACTGTTTTCCGCGCGGGTGACGATATATCCTGCTTTCGCGGCGCTGTCTCCAAGTACAAGCTCCGTATAATACGAGAGTTTGTCTTCAAGTCCTGCGCCTTCGAACTCTATAATAAACACCCTTACCGGCGAGTCTGTCGGAACAAACGCCGTAGTCTTGAGCTTTACTCCGTCTATCTGCTTTTCCCAGCTTGTAAATCCGAATCCGAACGTCACGCGGCAGTTTATACCGTCGCTCGCCGCGAATACCGAGTATTCCCTCCCGTTGTGAACGAGTTTTATTTTCTCCGTGCTGTCCTCGGAAACGCTGCGGTTGAGCCAGCGGTTTATTTTGTTTTCGCGTGAATTCAGATACCACATATGACCTGTTCCCGCGTCCGACGCTATATACCCGTACTCGCTGTTTGTCAGTATATTACTCCAAGTATATTCGGGGATCGTCCCGTTTGTATCAAACACGAAGCTGCCGTTTTCATCAAACCTGTAATCCACATAAGATTTTGCGTTGTACTGCGGTAGTTTCCGGCTTTTCAGCATTACATTTTCCCGCTGAGAGCCGCTTTTTTCCGCAATGTCGCAAACAGAAGACATGGCGATTATACGCGCCGTCTCTCCAGCTGAGATATCGGCAATGTGAACTCCACCCTTTTTCCCCAGCATATGCTCGCAGCCGATATTGCGCAGATAATCATATATCGAGCTTTTAACAGGCGCGCGATAATCTCCGGAATCGTTTGTAAGCAGGACAAAATCGTACTCTAAACCGTTTCGGTGAAGGAAGATATGCTCGCGTACGAGCGCTTTTGCCTTTTGCAGATCGTCCTCTCCGGCGGCATAAGCCGTCACTACCGGCAGATCGCCTGAAATACCGAAGCGCCACAGCTCGCGCTGACCGCCGCAGTGTTTTTCTATCATATCGGAGAGAGCTTTTCTTTTATCAGTTATAAAAACGATATCGCTTATCTTTTTCAGTGCCCTTCCGATGTCGTTATCGTTCATCTTTAATTTAGCCGCCGCTCTGTCGATATTTGAAATTTTTGTTTTCTCGCCTGCAAGTATTCTTGCCGCCGCATTTATCGCGTCGCTCTCTGAGTACGCTGTTGCAATGGCATATTCCACCTTAATTTTCGTTTGTCCGATAAAGACCGGCGTCTCAGCCGATATAGGCGGTTCCGGCGCGTAAATGATTTTATCTGTCGCCGCAGTTTTTTCGGCTATACGCTCTCCGCCAAAGGTGAAGCTTGATGGCAGGGAGCACATAAAGCACATATATTTTTCCGGCTCGCCCGCCCTGCTTCTGCGCTTCACTATAAGCTTATTCTCATAAGCCTTCATTTCAAGCGAAAGGCGCGAATACGACGGATGCGCATCAAAATCCCTTATTTTATCAAGCACCGGCTCGAACGTGCATCTGAGCTTTCCGTTTTCCAGAGTTCCGCCGACGCGTGAGATCTCTATCACGCGCTTTTCACCCGCGTCGTCAGACGGTACGCTTACCTCCATTGAAACCGCAACGCCGTTCTTTCTGCCGTTTATCCTTGCAATAACTCCGGAAAATTCAGCGGAATACTCTACTGAGCTGTCAAAGTACGGCGCTGGAGTAACCGGTATCGCGCCGCCGTCTGTTTCAAGCGTAAAGATCAACCCGTTGTGAAGAGCGAGCTGATCCGCCTCGAACGTAGTTACTGCCACATCGCCCCAGCTTGACTTTGTCATGCCGTTTTCAGCAGTCATAACGGTGTAGGAGCCGTTTGAAAGAAGGCAGCACATAGGCGAAAACATATTTGGTTTATCCGTAACATATGACCAGCCCTGTGCCTCTACGCGTCCCGGCTTTTCCGGAATATCAACAGCCCGATTTAAAACTATGCCGCCAGCTATGACCTTTTCCTGAAGAAGAGATCTGTATGCAGCCATCTCTCTATTTTTCAGGAATCTCTTGTGCATTATATTTTCATTGACTGTATTGTCTGCGGCTATGAT
>CALWWO010000060.1 GCA_944385265.1 uncultured Oscillospiraceae bacterium | reverse complement strand
GCTCTTGAAAAATTAGGTGTTTGCTACTAAAATATAACTCGTTTATTTTGGTTTTAAGGAGATTAGTAAAATGGACAATGTGTCAATGTTAGAATCCGTATACATACTGTTAATGGGTATGATAATTGTTTTTATTGTTTTGTTTTTGCTGATGGGGATGATTGCAGTCATCAGAAATCTTACGAGAAAGGTTAGCGGACTTTCCTCTGAAGCTACAGCAGAGTCTGCCCCCGCAGCCAGTGCGCCTGTTGCATCTAAACCGCTTTTAGCGAGTGGGAGCTGCGGTTCTGTACAGCTTTTCGATGTTCCTGATCAGACGGCAGCGCTCGTTATGGCTCTTGTTGCAGAGCAGCTTAAAGCACCGTTAAATGAACTTAGATTCATTTCTATCAAAGAAACTGATAAAGACTAACCCCCTATATCACTTGAAAACCGGCGTCCATCTAGGACGCCGGTTTTCTTTATGCTTTTGCCTGAAATTTATTTTTTATCGAGATTGACTTTTCTAAGATAGAAAACTGCAAATATAAAAACGCATACTGTCATGATACCCGAACCAACGAATGCGCCTGCCGTACCCGCAAAATCGGCGACAACACCCCAGAATGCCGAACCGACTCCAAGGCCTGCATCCATCAGCAGATAAAATGTAGCGTTGGCAGCGCCCCTTCTCGCTCTAGGAGTCTCCAAAACAGCCGCAACATTACATGTGATATGGAAAAATCCGTTGCCGAGTGCGTACAAAAAGCCGATAATAACAAGGGGCAAAAGCGTTTTCGACATCGCAATACCAAAATATCCAACTATCATTATAAGCAGGCTGATCTTCATCGTTTTGGAATTGCCGATTGTCTCGGTCACCTTACCGGCAAAGAGACGAGATATTGCAGTGCCGATTGCTCTGATCGTGAAAAACAAGCCAATGCCCTCAATAGCATTTTCCTGCGCGTACGTCGCCAGGAAAGTGCCTATAGATGCAGATGCGAATGTGACAAAGCATATCATAAATCCCGATTTTGCTGCAGTCGGCTCAATGATCTTTCCCCACCATGGAACTTTTACGGCAGGCTGTTCCTCATCTTTCGGCTGTTCGGCCTCAACGTCCTGTTTTTTTTCTATAACGATCCCCGCTTTTTCAGCGCGGCGTTTTTCATATTTTATGAGGAACGTACATACGAGCGCAATGACCGCGAGTCCGGCAGCTGTGAGAAATGCGCCGGAATAATCAAATGTTGCGATCGTCCAGAGCGCCATCGTCGGACCTATCGCCTGTGAAAGCGTCGACGACAGGCCGAAATATCCCAATCCTTCAGCGAGGCTCTCGTCCGGAACAAGGTCTGTAACGATTGTAGACAGTGCCGTGCTCATAAAACTGAATCCCATACCGCATATAAACGAGTACACATAGATAAGCGTTATGTCAGTCGCAAATGACAGTGGTATCAAGACTATCGCGATAATCGCTGTGCCCACGACAAGCATGTTTTTCCGTCCAAATTTGTCAAGAAGTATACCTACTACCGGCCTGAATATCAAAGCCGATATTGTATACGCAGATGACGCCAACCCTGCAGCCGATTTGCTGTAATCGAGCGCTATTATGTACAGCGGTGTTGCCGTACTTCTCGCCTGCAGGCCCAATCTTACAAGAAAAGATACCATACAGGCAAACAGGAAGTCTAATGTTATAAAGCTCCCTCTTTTTGCTTTTTCTTTGTTTTGTACCATGCCATTCACTCTCACTTAATATTCAAAATTTTTATACAACAAAGTTAAAGCGCGCTCCCTCCGTCGGACTGTTCATAAAAAGCCATTATAAACTCAGCGCCACATTTATATATTTTACAATAATTTTACGCAGCCGGCAAGTTTTTTTATATGTCGGAATTAACAATTTTCATTTGCAAATACTAACATATTCAACAAATACTTCTTTAACACAAAAATTTACTGTTTACAAAAATAGAAGGATTTACGCTGTATCGAAAGGAATTTACTGCAAAAATCATGGTAATTTAATTCATACTATAGTATAATATTAAAAATAAAGCTTGAAGCCTTGATTTGGAGGTTATAGAATGGACATATTCCAAATACTTTCAAAAGTTGATAACACTCTTTTATCACAGACGGCAACATCAGCTGATATAAAGGCTTTGTGCGACGATTCCATACGTTTCAAGACCGCATCCGTATGTGTTCCGCCGTCATATGCGAAAGAGGCCGCCGAGTATTTACAGTCTCAAATCGCCGTATGTACTGTTATTGGTTTTCCAAACGGCAATACTACGTCAGCCGCTAAATGTTTTGAGGCTGAAGAGGCTTTAAAAAACGGAGCGGCGGAAATTGATATGGTCATAAATATCGGCTGGCTGAAAGATAAGAGGTATCGGGATATTTCCGGGGAAATATCCTCTCTGCGAGAAATCTGCCGTAACAGTATATTAAAGGTCATTATAGAGACATGTTTTTTGACCGACGGTGAAAAGATCGAGATGTGCCGCATTGTAACCGATACAGGCGCTGACTACATCAAGACGTCTACCGGGTTTGCGTCCGGCGGGGCTACCGCGCACGATATTGAGCTGTTTGCAGAGCATACAGGTCCTTTTGTTAAGATAAAGGCCGCCGGCGGTATTTCGTCGTTTGAAGATGCCGAAAAGTTTATACAACTCGGCGCATCGCGCCTTGGGACTAGCAGACTCGTAAAACTGGCAAAAGAGAGTAAACTGATTTAGGAGGTAATGTATATGTCGAGTTTATATCCCACCGCCCATATCGCGGCTACGCCCGACGATTTTGCAAAGACCGTTTTAATGCCCGGTGATCCTCTACGGGCCAAATATATCGCAGAGAGTTTCTTTGAATCACCGCGCCTTGTAAATAATATACGCGGCGTTCAGGGCTATACCGGAACATATAAAGGGACAGCAGTAAGCGTTATGGCAAGCGGCATGGGCATCCCGTCTATCGGGATCTATAGCTATGAACTGTTCAATTTCTTTGACGTAGATAACATCATACGAGTCGGTTCTGCCGGCGCTATATCCGAAAATGTGAAGATCCGTGATGTCATTCTCGGCATGGGCTCGTGCACAGACTCCAATTACGCGTCACAGTTTTGTCTGCCGGGGACTTTTGCCCCGCTCTGTTCATTCAAGCTTCTGGAGACAGCCGCTAATATTGCACGGGCGAAGAAATACCCGTTTCATGTTGGCTCTCTGTTGTCATCTGACAGGTTTTACGACGATTCGAACTCAACTCTCGACTGGGCTAAAATGGGCGTTCTGGCCGTTGAGATGGAGTCCGCCGCGCTTTATATGAACGCGGCACGCAGCGGCAAAAATGCGCTTACGATATGCACTATATCAAACCATATCGTTACAGGAGCGGAAACAACGGCCGAAGAGCGCCAGACGTCTTTCAATGATATGATAGAACTTGCGCTGGAAACAGCGGTTCAACTGGATAGGGAGTAAAGATGAAACGAATTTTCTTAATTGTATTAGACAGTGTCGGCGCCGGGGAGCTTCCGGACGCAGCATTATTTGGAGATAAAGGCGCAAACACGCTTAAAAGTGTCAGCACATCAAGAAAACTCAACATACCGCGCCTACGCGATCTGGGAATAGCAAATATCCTCGGCGTCGAATTTTTAAATCAATGCCACTCCCCTATCGGCGCGCACGGTAAACTCGCCGAAGCCTCGATGGGCAAGGATACGACTATTGGGCACTGGGAGATCGCGGGCGTCATATCGCCCGATCCGCTTCCGACATATCCGGATGGCTTCCCACAGGAGATAATAGATGCTTTTTCCAATGCAACCGGCAGGGGTGTTTTGTGCAATAAGCCGTACTCCGGCACAGAGGTTATAAAAGATTATGGAAGACAGCATATCGAGACAGGGGATCTCATAGTATACACCTCAGCGGACAGCGTATTTCAGATCGCCGCC
>CALWWO010000059.1 GCA_944385265.1 uncultured Oscillospiraceae bacterium | reverse complement strand
AATTTCTCGATGACGCCGTATTATCAGGACTGGAAACAGCAGAACTGACGGCGTTTGGAGGCGGTTTGGCATATGAATTATTTTGAGCGCGGCGGATATGTCGGGTTTCATGTCGACGACGATTTTGACCTTGAAAAGATATTTGAGTGCGGACAGTGCTTCCGATGGAACCGCGATGAAGACGGGTCTTACACCGGCGTCGCGCGAGGAAAAGCCGCGCGGATATATAAAGAGGGAGACAGCGTTTTCATCTCCGGCACGGCGGAGGATTTTGAGAGAGTTTGGTACGATTATTTCGACCTCGGCAGAAATTACGCGGAGATACGCCGTAGCCTCTGCGTGGACGATTATATGGAAAAGGCGTCCGATTTCGGCGCGGGGATACGCATTTTAAATCAGGACAAGTGGGAGGGGCTCTGCTCCTTTATCATCTCCCAGTGCAACAACATCCCGCGCATAAAGAAAATAGTCGAGACGCTCTGCCAAAATTTCGGTGACGCGATACCGTTTGACGGGCGCACGTGCTACGCGTTCCCGCCGGCGGAGCGGATAGCGCGCCTCACGCCTTTTGATCTCGCTCCGCTGCGCTGCGGATACCGCGCGCCGTACATAATATCGGCGGCGAAAGCCTTAGAGTCTGGCAAGCTCGACTTTGATAAGCTCGCGGAGCTCGACGCGGAGAGCGCCCGGCGCGCGCTTAAGTCTCTTGACGGGGTGGGCGACAAGGTGGCAAACTGCGTCGTCCTGTTCGCACTGCATAAGCTCGACGCGTTTCCGATAGACGTATGGATGAAAAAGGCGATTGCGGAGCATTACGGCGGAAAACTTGACCCCGCCGTGTTCGGCGAATACGCGGGGATAGCGCAGCAGTATATGTTCTTTTACCAGCGCTCCGGCATGGAAAAAGCCGCGCTTGACACGGCGGCTGTATTAGTGTAAAATCACTGAAATATTCATAAGTTTTATAGAAAACAGACGCGGCAGCTTGCGGCGCGCGTTTGCCGTATAAACGGGAATAACGGAAAATTTTAAGATGGAGGTACATAGACATGGCATATTTTTTCAGCGAGCCCTCTCGCACGTTCAGCGAGTATCTGCTCGTTCCGGGGTATTCGGACGCAAACTGCATTCCGGCAAACGTAAGCCTTAAAACTCCGCTTGTAAAATTCAAAAAAGGAGAAGAGCCGGAGATTTCTATGAACATACCGCTCACCTCTGCGATAATGCAGGCTGTTTCGGACGATAAAATGGCAGTTGCCCTCGCACGAGAAGGCGGTGTGTCTTTTATTTACGGCTCGCAGTCGATAGAGGATCAGGCGGCGATGGTTGCGCGTGTAAAGGCGTACAAAGCGGGCTTCGTTGTGAGTGATTCGAATATAAGTCCTGATGCGACGCTTAAAGACATCCTGTTTTTGAAGAGCAAAACAGGTCACTCCACCGTCGCCGTGACGGAGGACGGCACGCCGAACGGCAGGCTCGTCGGTATTGTCACAAGCCGCGACTACCGCATAAGCCGCATGACAGGCGACGAAAAGGTCGCCGATTTCATGACGCCGATAGAAAAAATGGTCACGGCTCCCGCGTCGACTACGCTGAAGCAGGCGAACGACATAATCTGGGACAATAAGATAAACGCCCTGCCCATACTCGACGATGACGGACGGCTTTTGTACTTCGTGTTCCGAAAGGACTACGATTCGCATAAGGAAAACCCGCTGGAACTGCACGACAAGCAGAAGAAATACATCGTTGGCGCGGGTATCAATACGCGGGATTATGCAGAGCGCGTCCCGGCGCTTCTCGCCGCCGGGGTTGACGTGCTGTGCATCGACTCGTCAGAGGGATTTTCCGAGTGGCAGAAGAGAACGCTTGCATGGATACGTGAGCATTACGGCGACAGCGTAAAGGTCGGCGCGGGCAACGTTGTCGACGGCGAAGGCTTCCGCTTTTTAGCCGACTGCGGCGCCGATTTCATAAAAGTCGGTATCGGCGGCGGCTCTATCTGTATAACGAGAGAGCAGAAAGGCATCGGTCGCGGACAGGCGACGGCGCTTATCGATGTGTGTGCCGAGCGGGACAAGTATTTTGAGGAGACGGGCGTCTATATCCCCGTGTGTTCCGACGGCGGCATAGTCCATGATTATCACTTCACGCTCGCGCTCGCTATGGGGGCTGATTTCCTCATGCTGGGCAGATATTTCGCGCGGTTTGACGAGAGCCCCACGGCAAAGGTCAGTATCGGCGGCACATATATGAAGGAGTACTGGGGAGAGGGCTCAGCAAGAGCGAGGAACTGGCAGCGGTACGACCTCGGCGGCGACGCGAAGCTCAGCTTTGAAGAGGGCGTCGACTCATACGTCCCGTACGCCGGCAGCTTAAAGGACGGCGTCGCGATGACGCTTTCAAAGGTCCGTTCGACGATGTGCAACTGCGGCGCGATAACGATCCCGGAACTTCAGAAAAAGGCGAAGCTCACGCTTGTTTCTGCAACCTCGATAGTAGAGGGCGGTGCGCACGACGTCGTGCTCAAAAAGGACGCTATTGCGATTTCATCAAACGGATAAAGATCTGCCCCGACGCGGAGATCTCCTGCGGGCGGGGCTTTTTACCCGCGCCGGTGCAGGGAATTGTTGCGCGAAAGAGCAACTCCTTTGCCATCGATAGGCGGCTGCCTTTAAACCCACTATGTGGGCGTATACCGCTCGAAAGAGTGATATTTTATCGCACGACGCACGATTTCTTGCTGTCAATAGGCGGCACTATTTTTCCGCCCACCATGTGGGCGGGATTGCCGCGCCGCCACGGCGCGGGTGTTGTTACCATTTCTTTGGCATATTCCAAAGAAACGGTAACCCAAAGAAAGAATAGCAGGGAAAACCGGTTTTCCTTGCGCCTTTTCTATATTTTATCCCATCGCAAGCATACGTCATCTGATATGCTAGACTGTCCCCCGCTGGGTAGAATGGGCATACTGATACCGCTATGTGTAACAATAACACTGCGCGTAGATTTATACCGCGGCACTGAGGTCACGGGGGCTTGCTCATCTCGCCGAAACTTCCGTCTGCCGCGCCTTTTATGGTGCGGGAGTACTGATTTAAAAATCTATCAGATTACCACCGAGATTCGTCGAGTGGTGAGCACGGTAAGATTACTAATAGGGAAACAGCAAGTTAGATTCGCCTATGCGTATGTTGGTACGCACTTTTTGGGGTTTGCAAAGGGGAAATCCCCTTTGCTATGTTTTCTTTGGGCGACGTTTCTTTTGCATATTCAAAAGAAATGTCGCAAATCCCCCGCGCTATAAACGCGGTAAGTTGTGTCGCCGAGAGGCGACAATCTGCCGCCTTATCGGCGAAAAAGTATCGCGCTTCGCGCGATGTGCGCCCGCTTTGCGGGCTTAAAGGCAGCCGCCCTTCGGCGGCAAAAGAGTTGCGCTTTGCGCAACAACCCCTGCCGTTTGGCGGGGAAAAGGTATCTCCTTTCGGCGATAAAAGATATGCTCTTTTGAGAGATGAAAACCGCCGTGTTTTTCGGCGACGGAGGCTTTTATGGATGAAAAAACAAAAATCCGACAGCTCATTCGTTTAAAAAAACGCGAAATGACGCCGGAGCAGACAGAGCGCACGAGCGAAAAGCTCGCCTCGCGGCTTTTTGAGCATGACGCGTACAAAAACGCGCGCAGCGTGTACTGCTATATATCATACAACCAGGAGGTGCGCACAGAGACGATAATGCGCCGCGCACGAGCTGACGGAAAGCGTGTCGCCGTGCCGAAAATAATTGGCGGCGAGATGACCTTTATATGGCTTGACAATCCGGACGCTGTTACGCTCGGATACGGCGGGATATTGGAGCCTGTCGCCGATTTCCCCGTTGCAGAAGATGAGGAAGCGCTTGTCATCATGCCAGGGCTCGCCTTCGACAGAAACGGGAACCGAATAGGCTATGGCGGCGGGTTTTACGACAGGTATCTCGCCGCACACCGAGGGCTTATTACCGTCGCGCTGTGCTACGGCTTTCAGGTTTTCGAGCATATAGAAACCGATGCGTACGATGTACCGGTGGACTATGTGATATCGGAGGATGTTTAAAATGTTTTTTCCGCCGAATAATGCTGAGATGTCTGCGGCGCAAAAACACAACAAAAAAGACCCCCGGGGGGTCTTTTTTCATATCGCCTCTAAAAATATTTCATATATCTCCTCAAATGAGAGCTTTTTATACGCGCCCTTTGAGATGGCGCACGAGTACGCCGCCTTTTTGAGCATCTCGCGGTCTGTAATGCCCATTTCGCTAAGCGTTGTCGGTAGTCCGACCTCCGCTATGAACTGCGACAGCACTTCGACTCCGGCGGCGGCAAGCTGTTCGTCCGTCATATCGCCGCGGGGGATACCCCAGACGTTTTCGGCAAAGCGGACAAATTTTGAAAGCCCATGCTTATACAAGTGGCGGTAATACACGGGGTGAATGACGGCAAGTCCCTCGCCGTGGCTGCAGTCCGTATACGCGCCGAGCTGGTGCTCCATATAGTGGCACTGGAAATCGAGCGATTTGCCTATCTTCATGAGCCTGTACTCGCCGAGCGTCGACGCCCACATCAGGTTGCTGCGCGCAGTGTAATCATCGGGATTTTTCGCGGCTATGCGCAGGTCGCGTATGACACTTTTCATGAGCGCCTCCGCGATATCGTCCGATATGTTGTCCTCGTCAGGAGGGCTGAAATAACACTCCATGATATGCGACAGCGTGTCAAAGCTTCCGGCGAGCACCTGCTTCATAGGGACAGAGTATGTATAAGTCGGGTCGAGCATCGCAAAGCGCGCGTTGCACTCGTGGTAATCGTGCCCGCATTTTACCATCGTCTCCTCGTTTGTGATGACGGCTCCGCCGTCGCACTCGCTGCCCGTGCCGGAGGATGTGACGATAAAGCCGACGGGAGTGGGAGTAAAATCGACGATGCCGATATTAGCCCAGAAGTCGTTCCAAAGGTCACCCTCATATACCGCCGCCATGGACACAGCCTTGCAGCAGTCCATTACCGACCCGCCGCCGACGCCGAGGATAAGACCTACGCCGTACTTTTTAACAAGCTCCCCACCCTCAAGCACCTTGGCATACGTCGGATTCGACATTATTCCGGAAAATTCGACGACTTTCTTACCGGATTTTTCAAGTATTGCCGCGACCTCGTCGTATATCCCGTTTTTCTTTATCGAGCCCCCGCCGTACGCTAGCATGACCGTATCGCCGTACCGGCTGAGCTCCGCCGGAAGGTTTTCGGCGACACATCCGCACCCAAAATAAGCTTTCGTAGAGTTTGAGAAAACAAATGCGTTCATTTTAACGCTCCTTTCCTTATCGTAATAAGCCGGTTTTTTTGTTAAGAAAATCATAACAATAAACTGCGGCAAAAGCAACAGAAAATCAGTTGCAGCGCAAAAAGGTAAAAACGGGGCGCGGAGACAAAAACGGTTATAAAAATACCGCCGCTTAGATAAGCGGCGGTATTTGAGCTTGCCTAAAAAGGCAAAGCCCTTTCCGATAAAAGAAGACGGCATAGCGTGACGGACTCGATTTCTGCAAAATTGTCGTCCATCATGTCATGAGAAGAGCCATTTTTGAAGCGCATGTCCTCAAAAATGACCGGGTTTGATTTTATTCCCGCCTCCTAGGAGACGGGAACTCTTACGAAGCTCTATCTATTGAGAGCTTTTTCGTTATGCCGGGTTATATACCGTCAATCAGGTAGTTTCCTGATAACTTTTTTGTTGATCTTGGTGAGCATGACTACGCACAGGAACGCCGACATGATCTCCGCACACGGATAAGCCCACCAAACACCATCGAGACCAAATGTGCGTGAGAAAATGTACGCAGCGGGGAGCAGAATTATGACCTGTCTGCCGAGCGAGGTGATAAGACTGTACATGCCGTTTCCAAGCGCCTGAAATACAGAGCCGCAGACAATACAGAAGCCGGCGAAAGTAAAGTGCAGGCAGATGATGCGGAAGGCGTGCGTGCCAATCTCAAGCATCTGTTCAGACGCATCGAATATCATAAGCAATTTGTCGGGAATGAAGATA
>CALWWO010000058.1 GCA_944385265.1 uncultured Oscillospiraceae bacterium | reverse complement strand
AAATCTTCTTATAAGGCGGTACATATATGACTTTTACTGCTGTGACCCTTAAGCTTCTTGAGGGGTTTGAAACCACATTTCTGATATTCATCATAACGCTTGTTGCCGCTATTCCGCTCGGGCTCATCATCTCGTTCGGCTCGATGAGCCGGTTTCGCCCGCTCTCATGGCTTACGCGGACGCTGGTGTGGATCATACGCGGTACGCCGCTGATGCTCCAGGTCATTATAGTCTTCTACGGTCCCGGGCTGATTTGGGACAACGTGCGCGGGCTTACGCGCATGTCCTCCGTGCTTGTCGCATTTATTATCAATTACGCGGCGTATTTTTCGGAGATATTCCGCGGAGGAATCGAGGGCATACCGAGAGGTCAGTATGAAGCCGGACAGGTCCTCGGCATGACGAAGCGGCAGATCTTTTTCAGGATAATCCTGTTACAGGTCGTAAAGCGCATCGTGCCGCCGATGTCGAACGAGATAATCACGCTTGTGAAGGACACGTCGCTTGCGCGTGTCATCGCCGTACGCGAGATAATCATGGAAGCGGAGTCGTTCATATCAACGTACGCCCTTATATGGCCGCTGTTCTACTCCGGTGCTTTTTTCCTCATTTTTTGCGGAGTCCTTACGATACTATTCCAGTTTATCGAAAAGAAGCTCAGCTATTTTAGGGTATAGGAGGGTTTGCTGTGTCTGTTCTTGAGGTTTCAAATCTTCAGAAGAGCTTTGGCTCTACCGATGTATTGAAAAACATCAACTTTTCGCTTGAGCGGGGCGAGATACTCTCTATAATCGGCTCGTCCGGCAGCGGCAAGACGACGCTCCTGCGCTGTCTCAATTTCCTTGAAACGCCGGATGAGGGGATCATTTCGTGTAACGGCGACGTCCTATTCGACTCATCTAATCCCAAGACGCTGACGGAGAGAGAGATAAGGAAAAACAGGCTTCATTTCGGTCTTGTGTTTCAGTCGTTCAACTTATTCCCGCAGTATACGGCGCTGAAAAACGTGATGCTGGCAAAGGAACTGCTGGCAAAGGGTCGCCCCGATTATAAATCGAACAAAAAAGCAATACTTGCGGAAATCGAGGGCGAGGCAAAAGCGCTGCTGGCTCAGGTGGGACTGTCCGATAAACTCGCAAACTACCCGCACGAGCTTTCCGGCGGACAGCAGCAGCGCGTCGCCATCGCGCGTGCGCTTGCGCTCAATCCCGAGATACTGTGTTTTGACGAGCCCACCTCCGCGCTCGACCCGGAGCTTACAGGCGAGGTCTTAAAGGTAATAAAGCAGCTTGCCGACCGCCATACGACGATGATAATCGTCACTCACGAAATGCAGTTCGCGCGCGAGGTGTCGACAAAAGTACTGTTTATGGACGACGGGTATGTCGTTGAATACGACACGCCGGAGGAGGTATTCGGCAATCCGAAAGAGGAGCGCACGATCCGCTTTCTTGAGAGATATTCCAACGGGCTTGAATAATTTAAGAATACATACAAAGCCGCTTTTTCGAATGGAAAAGCGGCTTTAAGTTTATTTTTCCTGTTGCTGCTGCATTGCTTTTTACGCTATAATTATTATAGCGATTTATTTATAAAAGGTGAGGTGAAGCTATGCCGGTCGTTTACGAACGTATTTTAAATAAGGAAAAGCCAAGAGTATTAAAACCGCTTCCGTATATCATAGCGGCGATACCGGCGTGCATCCTGATCGCGATATACTTTATATTCCGCGCCAATACACAGTTTGCCGAGACCATTGTGAACGGCTTTGCGCTTCCTGTGAGACGAGCAGCCGGATACATATGCTCGTTCGTTCCGTTTTCTGTCACGGAGCTTCTGTTTATCGCTGTAGCGGTCACCGCCATTGCTTTTATATGCCGGACCGTACTTATAGTCGTGCGCTCGGATACAAAGCTTTTATCGCTTTTAAGGCGAGTGCTTATTCTGGTAATTATTTTGCTGTATTACTACGCATCTTTCTGCTTTTTGTGGAAATTTGACTATTATTCCCCCACTTTCGCCGGAAAATCCGGATTGTCTACTGCACAATTCACCACCGACGAGCTTATTGAGGTCGCATCATATTTTGCCGAACACGCCTCCCTGCTCGCGTCTGAGATGGAGCGCGACGGAAACGGCAACTGTGACATCGATGTGCCGGCGGTTTTTACACAGTATGAACACCTATATGACGGCGTTCAAAACGAATTTAGCTTTCTGCAGGGTGATCTGTACCGTCCGAAGCCGATGTATCTGTTTTCGCAGCTTATGAGCCGCACGGGCTTTACAGGACTGTACGTCTCATACACTGGAGAATCGAACATCAACATTAACGCGCCGTCGTTTACGATACCGTGCACTATCTCGCATGAGCTTGCGCATCAGCTTGGCGTATACGCCGAGGATGAGGCAAACTTTGTCGGTATTCTCGCCTGTACCCAGTCCGACAATGATATATATGCCTACTCGGGATATTTTTCCGGCACTATACATCTTTTAAACGCGCTGTATGAGGTCGACCGCGACGCATGGGACACCATAACCTCAAATTTCAGCGACGAGCTTAAACACGACTGGAACTACAACAACAGCTACTGGGCGGATATGGAGTCTTCGGTATCAGAGGCGGCGTCGGAGGTCTATGATGAGTATCTGAAATCCAACGGACAGGATCTCGGTATTGCAAGCTACTCTAACTGTGTTATACTGCTTGTAAACTATTTTATGTCTGCCGTTTAAGTACACTTAATATGCCTATTTTCACTATGTGATTTCCTTAAAAGAGACCGCAGTCCGGTTTATCGGACTGCGGTCTTGTGCACTTATTATCTCTTTATTCAAACACATTGCCGAGCCTTTCGGCTACCTTTTCCATCTGTTCATCCGTCGGAGTCCAGCTAAACTCTATCTGCACTATGCGGTCTTCATAGCAGAGCATATACGAATTTAACGCTCCCGTCTCCTGTGATATGAGCCGGTATGCCTCTTCCGCTCCCCATGCGGTCGGAGAACACGGCTCGTATATATTCTTTTCTCCCTCTGATATGCCTATGTTATACGTCTTATTTTGCGTGGTGATGAGCTGATTTTTACACATCTCGTACAGAAACGGTGCTTTTATAAGCGTTATCGTATACTCCATTTCCGGTGCTTCGGACGCACCGAGCGCGCCGTCTCTCGCGTGCTGATCCATGTGAAACTGACCGAGCAGGAGCGATTCGCTTGCACCGTGTGCTTTTATATATCCGTCAAAATCGGTATCGAGCATATCCTCGACCGTCAGGGGAAGCTCGTTTAAATACTCGCCGAATCCGCTGCTCAAACTGCCGTAATCATCCATACTTGATGAAAACGCCCCGCTTTTTACAAGACTTACCGTTCCGTATACTATAACGCTGAGCATAACAAATGACAGGACAAAGCTCGACGCTACGGTGAGAGTTTTGTTCAGTCC
>CALWWO010000057.1 GCA_944385265.1 uncultured Oscillospiraceae bacterium | reverse complement strand
ATTCACGACGATCTTCCCTGCATGGACGACGACGACCTGAGAAGAGGTATGCCGACAAATCATAAGGTTTACGGAGAGTGTACGGCGGTGCTTGCCGGCGATGCGTTGCAAGCGGCCGCATTTGAGGAGATACTCACGTCCGATCTTTCATATGAGATAAAAGCGGAGACAGCGAAAGAGCTCGCTATGGCGGCGGGTGAAAACGGAATATGCGGCGGGCAGTATCTCGATATGGAGGGTGAGAAAAGAGCTTTCAATATCGACGAGATAACGACAGTTCATGAGATGAAAACGGCGTCAATGATAAAGGCGGCGGCGCGTATGGGCGTGATCGCAGGCGGCGGAAGCGAAAAGCAGCTCGAGGCGGCTACAAGATATGCAGACGCTATCGGAGTGGCGTTTCAAATAAGAGACGATATTTTGGATTATACCTCTACGACGGAGGAGTTGGGAAAGCCGGTCGGCTCTGACGCCGAAAGCGGAAAATCGACGTTTGCGTCGCTGCTCGGCATAGAAAAATGCGAGGAAATAATAGAAACGAAGACGCAGGAAGCTAAAGAAGCGGTGCGAGGAGCGTTTGAAGATACGGAGTTTTTGCTATGGCTTGCCGACATGCTCGCGAAAAGAAAATATTGAAATGTTCTGCTTATTAATGTATGATAGAATGAATATTGATCTGAATTTTGAATATTTTATCTAAACAAGAGGCGGGACAGTGGAAATTTTGAATAAAATCTCTTCACCTCGCGACCTAAGGGAATTAAGCAAAACGGAGCTTTTGCAGCTTTGCGGCGAGATAAGAGAATTTTTGATAGAAAATATATCGGAGACCGGCGGGCATCTCGCGTCGAATCTCGGCGTTGTCGAGCTGACGGTCGCCATACACAAGGTCTTTGATACGGAACGAGACAGGCTTGTGTTTGACGTTGGGCATCAGTGTTATGTCCACAAGATGCTGACTGGGAGATTAAAGGATTTTTCAACTCTTAGGCAGACAAATGGACTTGCCGGATTCCCAAAACCATCGGAGAGCGTACACGACTCATTTATAGCAGGTCATGCGTCAAACTCTATCTCGGTGGCTCTCGGGATGGCAAGGGCGCGGACGATGCGGAAGCAGAACTATGACGTTATTGCCCTTACGGGAGACGGAGCTCTGACGGGCGGGCTGGCGTATGAGGCGTTAAACGATGCGGGCGTAAGCAATGAGCCGCTGATAATAATATTAAACGACAACGGTATGGCGATAACTCCCAATATGGGTGGAATCGCGCACCATCTGTCCATGCTTAGGATGAAGCCGGGGTACATAGAGCTGAAGAATAATTACAAGAAGTTTCTGCAGCGGGTACCGGGCGGACAGCATATCTATAAATGGACAAGCGGGATTAAAAACGCGATAAAAGACAGCATACTGCCTTGCAGTATGTTCGAGGATATGGGGTTTGAGTATTTCGGACCTGTAGACGGGCACGACATAGAAAAGCTAACCGAGGTGCTAACATGGGCAAAGGAGCGGAAATGCCCGGCGATAGTGCATGTGATAACGGTCAAAGGCAAGGGATATAAATTTTCTGAAAGACATCCCGATGAATATCACGGAGTTTCAAAATTCGATTTTAAGACCGGTCTTAATTTTAACGGAGAGCGTGATTTTTCAGCCGTGTTCGGCAAAAAGCTGGAGCAGCTTGTCGAGCAGGACGAGAAAATAATAGCTATAACTGCCGCCATGAGGAATGGGACAGGACTTGAGCGCTTTTCAAGACTGTATCCTGACAGATTTTTTGACGTTGGAATAGCTGAAGGGCACGCCGTTTCAATGGCGTCAGGCGCGGCAAAACAGGGGCTAACGCCTGTATTTGCTGTGTATTCGACGTTTCTGCAGCGCGCTGTCGATATGGTGATACACGACGCCGCGATATTGTCTAATCACGTCGTGTTCGGAGTGGACAGAGCCGGAATCGTAGGCGGAGATGGAGAGACGCATCAGGACGTGTTCGACGTTGCGTTTTGGTCGTCCGTCCCTGGGATGAAGATATTTTGCCCGGCAAGCTTTGCCGAGCTTGAGGATATGCTGGAGCGCGCTGTGTGCCATGAAACGGGACCTGTCGCCGTGCGGTATCCGCGCGGCGGCGAAGGAAGATATAAGGCGGGCGGAAGCGACGCTGCACGGCGTGTGACAGAGGGGACCGATTTTACCATAGTCACGTACGGGACGTTGATAAATGAGACGCTCAACGCGTACGACATACTGAAAAACCGCGGCATATCGGTCGAGGTAATAAAACTCGGTGTTATAAATCCGCTTGATGCAGATATCATAAAAGATTCCGTATTAAAAACGAAGAGACTTATGGTCGTCGAAGAGTGTGTATCTGCCGGATGCATAGGCGAGCGGATAGCGGCAGTTCTGCTAAAAGAGCGGCTAGATATAAAATGTCTGCTGCTTAAGAACCTCGGCGAGAGATTTGTGCAGCACGGTGCTCCAAAGGATATCAAAAATTTGTATGGAATAGACGCCGATGGAATAAGCGATGCGGTGATAAAGGAGCTTGAGAAATGAAAAAGGCTCGGTTGGACGTGCTGCTTGTGGAGCGCGGACTCGCAGAAAGCAGGGAGCGCGCAAAAGCGGTAATAATGAGCGGAGATGTTTTTGTCAACGGTCAGCGCAGCGATAAACCGGGAATGACCGTTCCTGAGGATTGCAATATAGACGTAAAAGGCGGGATGGAATTTGTCAGCCGCGGCGGATATAAGCTGAAAAAGGCGCTTGAGGATTTCGGAGTCAACGTAGATGGAAAGATATGCATCGACTGTGGCGCATCAACAGGAGGATTTACGGATTGTCTGTTAAAGGCGGGCGCAGAGAAGGTCTATTCAGTCGACGTCGGGTACGGGCAGCTCGCATGGAGCTTGAGAAACGATCCGCGCGTCGTTTCAATGGAGAGGACGAATATACGATATGTCACAAACGAGCAGATACACGATAAAATAGATCTTGCCGTGATAGACGTGTCTTTTATATCACTGCGGCTTGTGCTGCCGACAGTGAAAGCGCTACTCCGCGACGGCGGCGAAGTAGTCTGCCTTATAAAGCCGCAGTTTGAGGCGGGCAAGGAAAAGGTCGGCAAAAAGGGCGTCGTGCGGGATGAGAAGACGCACGCGGAGGTGCTGGAAAACTTCATCGGCACGGCAAGTGAGCTCGGATTTTCAGTAAAGGATCTTACGTATTCGCCGATCAAAGGACCGGAGGGAAATATCGAATATCTCGGATATCTGGGCACCGACGGTAATGCGGGGGATATTCCGGATATAGTTGAACTTGTAAAAAAATCTCACATGGAGCTATAATAATGAAAAAGATCGTATTATGTCCCAATCTTGAGAGAGATCATGATCTCGGGATTACAAAAGAAGTATATAAAATGCTTAAGAGCGAGCATATAGACACGGTCGTATGCCCTCTTGGAGCTGAGACCTCCGGTATCGAAATACCGGAGGAGATGGAGCTTGAGAGCTTAGAGACGGCGTTTTCAGAGGCGGAGATGATAATCGCTTTCGGCGGAGACGGCACTATTTTACAGGTGGCGCGGCTGGCTGCTGAGGACAGAGTGCCTATTTTAAGCATAAATCTCGGCAAAAAAGGTTTTATGGCAGAGCTTGAGCGCGAAGATATAGGGCTGATTTTAAAAGCTATAAAAGAAGGGTATACAAAAGACAGACGGCTCATGCTCGATGTCGAGGTTGAACGCGGCGGCAAGGCGATATATTCAGATTTTGTCCTCAACGATGTAGTGGTCGGCGGTATCGCGCGTATAATCGATATTACTGTTTCAGGAGACGGCGATAAGATAATATCGTTTTCCGGCGACGGGGTCGTGGTGGCGACACCGACAGGGTCTACAGCGTATTCAATGTCAGCCGGCGGACCTATCGTGGAGCCGACCGCGGAAGCTATAATAGTTACGCCGATATGCGCTCACGTACTTGTAGCGAAAGCATATGTACTCGCACCTGAGCGCGAGGTGACGGTGGAAATAGGGCAGCTCGGTGGGAAAACCGCGTATCTGTCAGCCGATGGCGGAGAATCGATTTTTCTTGAGAGCGGAGATATCATCAGGATAAGAAGGTCGATGTATAAAACGCATCTTGTACGTATAGCTGGTAAGAGCTTTTACGAGATGGATAGCAGGAAACTGGGGGACAGGCGATGAAACAGAGGAGACAGAAAGCCATATTGGAGCTTATAGGACGCACTGAGATCGAAAATCAGAATCAGCTTATAGAGGAACTGCGCGCAATGGGAATAGACGCCACGCAGGCGACGATATCGAGAGATATAAAGGAGCTACGCCTTGTAAAAGAGCTGTCGCCCAGCGGAAGGTATAGATATATCATAGCCGGCGGCAATATCACAAATCACGCGGGCAGACTTAAGACGATATTCAGAGAGAGCGTGACTTCGTGCGTCTGCGCGCGGAACATAGTCGTTATAAAAACTCTGCCGGGGCTTGCACCGGCGGCATGCAGCGCTATCGACGGGATGGATATAAAAGATCTTGCAGGCACGATAGCCGGAGACGATACGGCGTTTCTCGCCATGATGACAGATGAAGCGGCGGAGCGCTTTTTACATGAGATACAGAGCTATCTTGTATAAGCTATCAACAGAAGGTGCGGTAAATGCTTCAGATATTGCATATTGAGAATGTTGCAGTAATTGAAAAAGCTGATATCGAATTTAAAGCCGGTCTAAACGTAATGACGGGCGAGACCGGCGCGGGAAAATCGATCGTGATAGACGCGCTGGGAGCTGCCTTGGGCGGACGCACGTCGAGAGAGATCATAAGATCGGGCGCAGATAAGGCGACCGTTTCAGCCGTGTTTTCATCAAATGGGACGGAGCGCTGGTGCGAGGAAAATTCGATAGATTTGGAGGACGGAGAGCTTTTCCTCGTGCGGCGCATAAGCGCGGACGGGAGGAATTCGTGCCGCGTCAACGGGATGCCGGTGTCGGTATCCCAGCTTCGTGAGCTCGGTGAATGCCTGCTCGATATACACGGGCAGAACGACGGACAGCGTTTGCTGGATGAGAGGTACCACAGGGAGTATCTGGATAATTTTGGGCAACTTGAAGGCGATATCGCAAAATATCAGGAGATTTATGGCAAATACTGCGAAAAGCAACAGGAATGTGAAGCCGTTGAAATGGACGAGAGCGAAAAAGAGAGAAAGATAGACGCTCTGAAATTCCAAATCGATGAGCTTGAGAGGGCAGATGTACGCCCCGGAGAGCGCGAGGAGCTGACGGCTCGCCTGGAACTGCTGAAAAATTCGGTAAAAATAACTCAGTCGATCGAAGAGGCGTTTGGCGCGCTTTACGGAGACGACAGAACGGACGGCGCCGTTACGCTTATAAGCGACGCGGAAAAAGCCGCCGAAACAGGCGCGCGATACTCGGAGGAGCTTGCAAAAATAGTGCAGAAACTGACAGAGCTGCGCTATGCGGCGGAGGATGCGGTTGAAGAAATAAGAGATCTTAAAAACAGTCTTGATTTTTCGCCTGACGAGCTGGATAATATCGAAAACAGGCTGGCGCTTTTGCGAAAACTTTCGCGGAAATACGGTCCTGAAGAGGAGGATATGCTTGCTTTTCTGGAAAACGCGAGAAATGAGCTCGACAATATTGAGTACGCGGAGGAACGGCTGAAAAAATTACAGGCGGAGCGCGATAATATCAAAACCCTGCTGCTTTCGGCGGCTCGAGAGCTGTCGTGCAGGCGTCGGGAGACGGCGGAGATACTCGAAAAACGTATAGAAAGCGAGCTGGAGCAGCTTTCAATGAGCGGAGTGAGATTTGAAGTGGAGCTCGTATCCGACGACGAATCATTTGATAAAAACGGAATCGACGAGGTGCGTTTCCTCATGTCGGCTAACGCGGGCGAGGCGCCCGGGCGGATAAGCAAAATAGCGTCGGGAGGCGAGCTTGCGAGAATAATGCTCGCGATGAAAAACGTGCTTGCCGAAAACGACGATATAGAGACAATGGTGTTTGATGAGGTAGATACCGGAGTATCCGGAATAGCGGCGCAGAGAGTCGGCGAGAAGCTTTGCCAGCTATCGCGCATAAAGCAGGTCATTTGCGTGACGCATTTGCCGCAAATAGCCGCTTTTGCAGATACTCATTTTGAAATAAAAAAAGAAGAGCAGGACGGACGGACATTTACATTTGTGACGCCGCTTGATTTTGATGGGCGTAAGCTTGAAATAGCGCGGCTGACGGGCGGCGCAAACATAACCGAGGTAACGCTTGCTTCGGCTGAAGAACAGATCGAAAAAGCAAATTCATATAAGATACAATTAAAGGGGAAAGACTGATGACAATCTACGATGAACTTGTCGCAAGAGGGCTTATAGCCCAGGTGACGAACGAGGAAGAGATCAAAAGGATGATAAATGACGGGAAGGCGACCTTCTACATCGGGTTCGACTGTACGGCGGACAGCCTTACGGCAGGGCATTTTATGGCGCTTACGCTGATGAAAAGGCTGCAGATGGCAGGCAACAAGCCGATAGCGCTTATTGGCGGCGGAACGACGATGATCGGCGATCCGTCCGGGCGTACTGATATGAGGAAAATGCTCACCCGCGAAGACATAAATCATAATGCGGAGTGCTTTAAGAGACAAATGGAGCGCTTTATCGATTTCGGAGAGGGTAAGGCGATGATGATCAACAACGCCGGCTGGCTCCTTGACCTCAATTATGTCGAGCTGCTCCGCGAGGTGGGGGCGTGCTTCTCTGTAAACAACATGCTCCGCGCCGAGTGC
>CALWWO010000056.1 GCA_944385265.1 uncultured Oscillospiraceae bacterium | reverse complement strand
CGCCGCTCGGTCTTATAATCAGATCCGGATCCGGCAGTCCCATTGAATACAGATAATCGGAAAAGCTCTCTTCATTTACAGCCTTCCCGCTGCGTTTATATTCCTCGGCATATGCACGGACTGCGCGCAGGATCTCATCGCGCGCGCCGTAGTTTACACACAGGTTTACCTGCACGCCCTCAAATTTCTCGGATATCCTCTCTGTTTCGGCCGCAAGCTCACGAAGCTTTGGCGACAGCGCGGTAAGATCGCCGAAAAATTTTATTTTTATCTTCTCTTTTTCCATTTTTTCAATGGCCTCGATCAGATACTTCTCAAGAAGTGTCATTATCGCGGCGACTTCTTCAGGCGGCCGCTTCCAATTTTCAGTTGAAAAGGCGTACACCGTTAAATATTGTACGCCAATTTCCTTGCAGTATGCGGCAATATCGCGAAACGTCTCAGCGCCGGCAGCGTGGCCGGCCGAACGCGGCAGCCCGCGTTTTTTTGCCCATCTGCCATTTCCGTCCATGATGATTGCAACATGGCGGGGGAGCTTTTCGAGATCAAGCTTCCCCACCTGTTTTTTTCTGAACAATCCCATCAAATCTCAGCCAATTCTTTTTCTTTTGCCGCTGTTATCTTGTCGATCTCCTTAATAAAATCATCGGTGATCTTCTGCATTTCCTTTTCAATATCCTTGAGATCATCCTCGGTGATTTCAGATTTCTTCTTCTGCGCCTTGAATGTCTCCATGGCATCACGGCGTATATTTCTCACCGCGACCTTTCCGTCCTCGCTGTATTTTCTGACCTGCTTTACAAGCTCCTTACGGCGCTCCTCGGTAAGCTGGGGGAACACAAGGCGTATTACCTTGCCGTCGTTCTGCGGATTGATGCCTATATCTGACGCCTGTATCGCCTTCTCTATCGTTTTGAGAAGCGTCGTATCCCACGGCTGGATAACAAGCGATCTGGGATCGGGCGAGCTTATCGTTCCGACCTGATTCAGCGGAGTGGGCGTACCGTAGTATTCGACTCTTATCTGATCAAGCACCGCGGGATTTGCCCTGCCCGCTCTTACTGCGGAAAACTGGTTTTGAAGTGCGTCCAAAGTTTTTGTCATTCTGCCTGTATATTCGCTGTACATAAATATTCCCTCCTGTTTATTATATATTACACTCGTTTTCTTACTCTTTTACTATCGTGCCGACTTTTTCGCCCATAACCGCCCTGTATATATTCTCCGGGTCTTTCAAGGCAAAAACTATTACCGGAATCTTATTGTCCATCGACAGCGACGTAGCCGTCGAATCCATTACGGCCAAATGCTTTGCCAATATCTCATCGTATGTTATTTCATCATATTTGACGGCATCGGGGAACTCTTTCGGATCGGCATTGTATACGCCGTCTATGTTCTTAGCCAGGAGTATCGCCTCTGCCTTTATCTCGGCGGCACGCAGAACGGCGGCCGTATCGGTTGAAAAATACGGGTTTCCCGTTCCCGCGCCGAATATAACGACTCTGCCGTTATTGAGGTGCTTGTCTGCCTTGAGTCTTATATACGGCTCTGCAACGGCGCGCATCTCAATGCCTGTCTGAACTCTGACCGGCACATCCATCTGCTCTAACACATCGGCAATAGCCAGACAGTTCATAACCGTCGCGAGCATCCCAATATGATCCGCTCTCGAGCGCTCCATATTCTCACCTGCGCGTGCGCCTCTCCAGAAATTTCCGCCTCCAACGACAATGCCTATTTGCACTCCCTCGGCCAGGCACTTTTTCAGTACGGTACACACGCTTCTTATTATGTCAAAATTAAGACCTGTTTTTTGATCTCCTGCAAGTGCCTCCCCGCTGAGTTTCAGAAGGACGCGCTTATACTTGGGGGGCTTTTTTCCTGTCGTCTCCATGTCTTAAATTCCTCCATAAAAAGTTATATTTCGTTTTAAATCTTCAACCTGTTATATTGTAATATATTTCTGCTTAAATTGGAATAGTGTTTTAAATTTTTTTACTTTTCAATATCGCCGTGCAAAGGGAGACTACTGCATTTTTACCATTAATTTAACCTTTTTTACGGTGGGTTTATCATTTATAATAGATAAAAAAGCACAAACGGAGTTTCCCGCCATGTATGTACAAAACCAAAGCAACGCGTCTTTCGTATTATACCTTAACCAGACCGATCTCTGTCAATACGACATATCGCCTGATTCCGTCACTCCGGAGGACGCGATAGAACTTTTTAAAAGCCACTTCCAGCCCCCCGATTCGCGTCCTTACATAGTGTCTCAGATCGAACTCTTCCCCGGCAAGAATGAACTTATGATGTTCATCCACACCGAAGATACTGCGCCCGCACTTTTCTCTTTTGAAGATATTGAGCAGCTCATCTCAGCAGCTGCCGCCGCGCCCGAGTCATGTGCGTCGTCTCTGCTATTTTACGACGGGGATTATATAATGGCCGTATGGCCTCCGGATTCCCCGTTGTCGCTCTTACTCAGCGAATACGGCCGCGAACTTTTATGTCCCTCACACATATATTTCCATATTTTGGAGCATGGCAAAACACTCATAATGTATGATGCCATAAAAAAATTAAAAGAATCGTTTTCCAAATAGATACTAATTCCTTGACATCTGTGCTATACTTTAGATTAGTAAATTTTGGAAGGAGGAGGTCAATGTCACCCAAAGCATCCGGCGTAAAGCAGATCGCAAAAAACAGAAAAGCATACCACGACTATTTTATTCTCGAGACCTTTGAAGCCGGCATCGAGCTTGCGGGGACAGAGGTAAAATCGATCCGCATGGGCAATTTAAATCTCAAGGACTCCTTCTGCTCCATAAAAAACGGCGAGATATTCGTATACGGCGTCCATATCAGCCCATATGAAAAAGGTAATATTTTCAATCGCGATCCCGACCGCCCGCGCCGGCTTCTGATGCACAAGCGTGAGATAAACCGGCTCTATGGTAAAATAAAGCAGGACGGGCTCACGGTCATACCGCTTTCGGTATATCTCAAAAACTCGCTTGTGAAGTTTGAAGTGGGGCTTGCCCGCGGCAAAAAACTGTACGACAAGCGCGATGCCGCGGCCGCGCGCGACGCGAACCGCGAAATGGACAGAGTAATTAAGGAAAGGAATTCATACTGATGCAAAATCCTGTTGTAACAATAGAAATGGAAAACGGCGATATAATAAAGGCAGAGCTTTATCCTGATAT
>CALWWO010000055.1 GCA_944385265.1 uncultured Oscillospiraceae bacterium | reverse complement strand
GGAAAGCTCGTAAGAGTCGAGGGCGACGTCATCGGTGTAAGGCTCGCAAACGGCATCATAGACAGCATCGAGGTCATGGACGAAAGCGGCGAGAGCTGCCGTGTGTTCATCGACGGCTATATCGATTACTCCGACGCGTCGTCTCAGGCGCTTGAGGAGTTTGTGACAGAGGGCGCTTACATCAGCGCGGTCGGATTTGTATCACATGACGCGGAAGGCAATCGCCTGAGAGTGCGCGACCGCTCCGAGATAACGGTGGCGGTCAAGGCGGATACGCCGGAGACGCACGGCGTGGCGTTTGCGCTCACGAACGGCACAGCGGACGGAGCGGCAACGGCAGAAGAAGGCAAAGATTACAGCGCAACGCTTCAGCCTAATGAGGGATATGCGCTACCAAAATCGGTACAGGTAACAGTAGACGGCAAGATCGTTCCGATGACAGGCTATTCTTATGATACCAATACCGGTATACTTGTTATATCAGGCGCGTATGTAACGGGAGAGCTGGAGATTACAGCAGAATTTGTTGAGGTGACCGCTGAAGATCCGTCAGTACCGGAGCAGCCTGAAGAGCCCGGCGACACCGAAGACCCAGAGCAGCCGGCAGATCCGGAAAAGCCCGGGGACAGCGAAGCTCCCATAGATTCGGAAGACCCGGATAGCGGCTCAACGTCCGAAATCCCTGAGACAGGCGATCCCACAGGTTGGGCGATGTGGCTGACCATACTGGCAGCAAGCGGAATGCTAGCCGCAGTTTTGGTGATTGTCAAGCGCAAAGCGGAAGACGGACAAAATTAAGCTGTTGCTTCAGACCGCTTTTAAAAATTCAAATAACATTAGAACGGGAGCGTTTTTAAAACGCTCCCGTTCTATTATGGCTTGATTAAAACGCTTTGCCTGATGCACGGCGCAAAATTCAAATATATAGATGGCAGCGCTGTATTTTTTATATTTGTTAGTCTTTTATTTCTTTCGCGCTGAAACAAGCAGCATCATGGGACGGCGCATTTCGTCTTTCATGCCGGCGATATCCATCATACCCTCCGGCGGCTTTGGCTCTACTATATGGCGAAGTTCAAAACCGTTTTGAAGCAGAGTGTTTAAATATGTGGTCAGCGTCCTGTGATATTTTATGACGTGTTCGCCTAGAAATACGGCGTCACGGGTGCCCTCATAATAGTAATTATCGACGGGAAAATGCATTATATTGCCGCTTTTGTCATAATACCAATCCTGTGTTCCGTAAGCGGTAAAGACGGGATGCTCCACCGAAAACACAAATTCGCCGCCGGATTTAAGCCATGTGTAGATATTTGCTACAAGCGGCTCAAAATCTTTTACATAGTGAAACGCCAAAGAGCTTAGTACAACGTCAAACGTCTCAGCAGGGAAGCTTATATCCTCCATGGCGGCGCACCGATACTCTATGCGATCATCGTCGTTTTGCTGACGGGCGACTTCGAGCATTTTATGCGATATATCCGTCCCGATTACGAGCTTTGCCCCGTTTTCCGCGGCGTATTTGCAGTGCCAGCCATACCCGCACCCCAAATCGAGGACGCTTTTATCTTTAAAGTCAGGGAATATTTTACGAAGCTCATACCATTCGCCCGCGCCTTGTAAGCCTTTTTTTGAGCGCTCCATCTCGCTGTATTTTTTGAAAAAAATTTCGTTATCGTATTTGTTTTCTTTCATTTTCATATCTCCCGTATAAACGTTTTGACGAGCTGTATAAATTTGCCGCGCAAGCTATCATATATGCGCGTATATAATCAGTTCAGTCAATATAGCATAGCCGTATCTAAAAAGCAAGCGAGAGCATAAATAAAAAGCGGGGATTTGTGAAATAATAGCCTATGAAACAAAAAGATTGGAGGAAACAGATATGTCAAACCTGACATCAAAAGAGCTCAGCGCTCTTGAAGACCAGATTTCACATGAGGAAACGCTTGTAAAGAAATACGAAGCGATGGCGTGCCTCTGCGGGAATACAAGCATCCAGCAGGAGCTTACGAACATTGCGGACAAGCACAGAAATCACTACAACACACTTGTTTCGTTTTTACAGTAAGGAGGAACGGCTGAAATGATAAATCCACAGAAATGCGCAAATATAATGGCTGAAAAGGACATCATACAGGATTCGCTTATCAGCCAGAAGCAGATAGCCGGAGCGTACAACACCTTTGCCGGTGAATGTACAAGCCAGCAGCTTAGAAATGCAATGCTCAATATTTTAGATGATGAGCATGCGATACAGGCGGAGCTTTTCAACTGCCTTCAGTCTCACGGCTGGTATCAGACCGAGCCGGCTGATCAGCAGAAGGTCATGCAGGCAAAACAGAAGTTCACAAAATCTATATAACGTCCGTTTCCCACCGCTCCGGCGGTGGGAAATTTAATAAAAATAACAAAACGCGGGCAAATCATCTTTACAGGCGCGGATAATTTGATATAATGAAGAATATTATGGTAATGTAAATTGGACAAACGATTGCATGCGCTTAAAAAGCCGCGATGGGAGGTTTAGAGATGCAGGACTTTACTAGAAAGTTTGACGTTGTTGACAAGCATACGGAGATAAAGGAGATCCTCACGTCCGTATATAATTCGCTGAAGGTAAAGGGATATAATCCTATAAACCAGCTTGTGGGATACATCCTGTCCGAGGATCCGACGTACATTACCAATTACAATAACGCGCGTACCCTGATATGCCGTATCGACAGGGACGAGCTGCTGCAGGAGCTGCTCCTCAGCTATTTGGACGACAGCGACAGGAAATAAACGCGTATACCTGTAAAACGTGCGGCAAAATGACTGCCGCGCGCGTACGACACAGGGATTACAGCGTGTGCTGCCCCGTGCGGCAGAGTTTACTTAGGAGGTTATGAGATGGCAAAAAAAGTTGAAACGCTTGAATATAAAGGTCGTCCTTTAAAAAGAAAAGACAACCTGATCTACTATGGCGACATGTCGGAAAAATATATTATCATGCTTATGATAACGGAGACTAAAAAGGTCGAGGATCTCGACGTGGCGACAAAAGTGACGGTCCAGCTTCAGCTTACCGATCCCGATATAAAAACGCGGGACAGAGTGGTCAAAAAAGCTGAAAAGAACAGTCTGTACGCCGCTATGGACGTGGCGACGGTCTGGCTCGACAGGGCGCTGGCTTCAAAATAGCGTTGAAAAAATGAAATTGCACATCACGAAAAGTGGTGTGCATATTTTTTTGCTCATGCTATTGACAGAAAACTGTATTATAGATATAATACAGTTACAGAGTGTATTATTTGACTAATACAGTTTCGGCGAAAAGGGGGCGGATAAAAAGAATGATCTCGTTTGAAGAATTTGTGATCGCAGACGGTATCCCAATATATTTGCAGATTGTAAATTACATAAAGCGCGGGATAGCGTCAGGCGCTGTTCGGGATCAGGAGGAGATTCCGTCGCGGCGCGTGCTGGCGTCACTTTTGGGGGTCAATCCCAATACAGTGCAGAAGGCGTATCGCATGCTGGAGGAGGAGGGGCTTATCGAGTCGCGCTCCGGTGCGAAAAGCTGCATATCGATCAACAAGGAGAGAAGAGGGCTTGTGCGCGACGAGCTTATGGAGCACGATGCAAAAGCCGTGGTGAGTATAATGAAGCAGATGGGCATGGCGAAAGAGGACGCCGTCAAGCTCATAGAAAAATTCTGGGAATAAGGGGAGGATAATATGAAACGGCATTTATCTGTTTTTATGCTGGCGGCACGGAGTTCGCTGTACAAAATAGCTGCTGTCATGCTTATCATGACGGCTCTGGAGAGCGGCGTGCTTTATTATCATCTTTTGAAGATACGCAGCGGAGAGGAATTTTATAATGTCGCCGGGATAGGCGGAATTTTTGAAAGATATCATCTCCCGCTGGTATTTGGCATTACGTTTTTAGTCATATACCTGAGCCTCGCGCTGACGGGGTGTGAATTTTCAGGCAGCAAGCTGCGTTATACAATAAGGCGGCTTGCAGTACGGGAGGAATTTTTGACGGCGTGGTGGGCAGTTTATAATATGATGTGCCTCACCGTGCTATGGGCGCTCCAGACGGCGATCGCGCTTGTGTTTGCGTATTTTTATACAAGATACGCGCCTGACGGATACGCGAATCCGCAGACGATATTTTTAAGCTTTTATATGGACGATTTTCTGCACAGCCTGCTCCCGCTTGCCGAGACATCGCGCTATATCAGGAACATAGCGCTTATAATCGCGCTCGGCGTTTCGGCTTCCGTCTTCTCGTTCAAGCTGCGTAGAGATGGAAAGGATTATGCGACGATCGCGCTTGCGGCGATAACGGTGGTGTTTTTCAAAAGCTCGCTCAGCGCGTTCGGAACGGATATGTGCCTGATACTTATATCGATCGCCGCTATCGCAAATGCGGCAGTAAAAGTATGGAGGGAATGTCGCGATGAAGTTTGATCCTGCAAAATATGTTCCGCTGGGGATAGATGCAAAGCGCGCTTTTGTTTGCGCCGCGACGTTTTTGGCAGTCAGCGTCGTGTACAGCATGGGCTTTCTGTTCAGATACCTTAATTATTACGGCGAGCTTTTCATATGGCAGAACGGCGAAAAGATACTTGCGCCGGACCAGGTCATGGCTGATTTTAATCTTATCTTAGACGGATATCTGAATGGATTTATCGTCACGGTGATTTTTATGATAGGCACTGCGGCGTATTATTATATATATCATTACCATGGCGGGAGCAAAAGCATTTATACGATGCGCCGCCTTCCAAGCCGCATGGAGCTGTGGAAGCGATGCCTTGCGATCCCGGCGGCGACGATACTATCGTGCGCGCTCCTGGCGTTTATTCTTACGCTTGTCTATTTCGGCGTATACATGCTGTTTACTCCGGACGAGTGCCTTGCTCCGGATCAGTGGCAGAAGCTGTGGAATTTTTTGAAATGAGGTGCTGAAAATGCTTGAAATAAAAAATCTAAGCAAATCATATACGGGGAAAAAAGCGCTGGATGATGTGAATCTGAAGCTGCCGCAGGGCGAGATAGTTGGTCTGTTCGGCGAAAACGGCGCCGGCAAAACAACGCTTTTGAAGTGCGTGCTCGGTTACTTGCATTACAGCGGAAGCGTTACTCTGGACGGAGAGCCGATAACAAGGAAAAACATAGCGCGCATATCGTTTGCAACGAACGAGCATTCGTTCTTTCCGGAGCTTACGGCGCAGGCGCACAGAGAGTTTTATTCGCAGCATTTCCCGAAGTTCAACGACAAGCGCTTTAAAGGGCTTATGGATTTTTTCGCGCTGCCGGTGCGTCTTACTGAGATAAAAAATTACTCCGCAGGGCAGAAAAACCAGTTTGAGGTGATATTGGCGCTCAGCCAGGGGGCTGATTATATTCTGATGGATGAGCCGTTCGTCGGGAACGATGTGTTCAACCGCGAAGATTTCTATAAAGTGCTGCTCGGCATACTGGAGCCGACTGAAACGGTTATACTGTCCACCCATCTGCTTGAAGAGGTGGAAAACTTTATCAGCAGGGCGGTCCTTATTAGAAAAGGGCACATAGTGGGCGACGTATCGACGCTGCAGCTTCAGGATGAGGGCAAAGACCTGATAAGCTACGTCAAGGAGATATACGACTACAGAGCGGACAGAGTCAGCCGTGCGCTGCGCGATATGACGGATGAGGAATAGCGGCGCGGAATTATGCCGGTGACCGGCATGGAAAGGAGCTTTGAATATTATGCGGAAGAGCATGGTTTTTATAATTTTGCTGTTTGCGCTGGCGGTGTCCGCACTGATTTTTGCACACGCCTTTGTCGACACCGATAAAGATAAGGTGGAGATCACGGAGAAAACCATATACGGCGATATTTCGGCGCTGAACGGCGTATCCGTCGGATGCAGCGCACAGTACCGCGACTATCTGTTCTGGAATACAAGCTGCCGTTTTGAGGATGGGCTCAAAACAAGCACGGAATTTGAGTTCGTGCAGGGCGGGACGGGAGCGCGGCTTATGGAATATGAGCCGTATGGAATACGAATTGATCTGGCGGCGATGGATTTCGGCATAAGCGCGAACGGCGGGATTGAGTTCGAATCGGAGCAGGATCTGGCAGTGAAGCCTGCGATAGACGTCGCCTCAAGGACCGAGGCAGGCAAGTCGCGTACGGAGAGAGTGTACGTCGGCGATTATTACGACTACTATCCGATTTCCGTATACATCGATTTGCCGTCCGAGTTCTCTGTCTATGAAGAGGAGGAAAAGACAAAGGCGGAGCTCGCACAGCTTTTTAAAGTACCCGTACTTCCGGAGCATATGCTTGAAATAAGCGTGCGAAAGGACGATAACGGGAACGTGATAAACGCAGATTGCGCTTCGTTAGAGCAATACCTGTATCTGGAGAGCATGTCAGTCGTGACAGAAAACGGATGCTACTTTTCGTTCAATGTTTACCGCAACGATACAGGAGGGATTATCGAGACGGAAAGCGTCGGGTTTCCAAGCGGGGTGTACTATGTACCGTATCACACCGAGGAGATAAACGAGAAAAAAAGGTCGGTCCTGGAGCTTGAGAATATGGAAACTGTAATGGAGATAGATTTCGGCGAATCATACATATCGTCGTTTGATATAAGCGGCGATAAGAGCCGGCTGCTTGTCACAACGGCAGGCGGCGGGAGCTACGTCATGACGGTCCTCGATACGATGAGCGGCGAGATAATGCAGACGCTTGATATCCTGCCGGAGATTGCAGGGGAGATAAATCGGCTTATCCCTCATATACACGACGGCTACTGCCTGTATATGCTGCATGACGGCAGCTTTGCACTGCTTGCGGAAAGCGCCGACGGCGTATATGAGCTGGAATTTACAGCAGATATGGAAAACATTGGCGAAGATGGATGGGACTGGTCATACTGGGATGTGGTGACGTCATATGACGGAGAGCGGCTTGTTATGGCATTCGGTGATATCAATTTTATGCTGAGCGATTTTTATGTGAGCGCCTTTGAGGATGGAGAGATGACATATACAGGGCAGTTTACGTCAAGTCTTGCCGCTGTTGGTTCGTCCATACAGTGGGGAGATTATAACGACCCGCTCACGATAACAATGAAAACTGGCGCAGAGAGCAGCTGAGCAGTAATTGCCGAAAAAATACGCCTGCCCGTTAGATTCGGGCAGGCGTACTCTATGTGGCATGCGTCGGTGTATATATTGGGAAATGCCATAGTGCATCTGCTCTATGGCATTTATTTATGAGTTATTCGACGGTGACGGGATCGTTTAGTCCGATGATGCAGACATATGTCTTGCCTACTCCGAGAGGAAGCTCCTCACCGTCTGCGGTAGTGAGCGTGTAAAGGTCTGAATAATTCGCCTTTGACCAGTTTATCGGGATGATCTTTCCGCCGCAGGCGTAATATCCGTCACCGGAGCCTGTGACGGCAATACTCATATGCGAGGTAGATGTGGTGTATATCTCCGTATTCAAAATGAGTACGTTTGTAACGCTGATCTGCTCACCGCTCTGCTCGTCGATATATTCCTCGTCGAACATGCTGACATCGTATTTCCCGGAGCTTTCATTATATGTAAAGGAAGTGCTCTTATATCCGGAGAATTTGACTGTAATGCTGTCTGCCGCATCGCCGTTTTCCGGCGTGCCGTCCTCCACAAACGAGTGGGTGTGGGATTCTGCGTAGCCAGCCTCATGCTCCGTACGGTAACCGGAGGAATCGTTTACCCATTCCAGCATGTCGTTGGAATCAAAGAACATGGTATGCTCCGTCGCATATCCGGAGTTCAGCCTGTTTTGATCGCGATAGTATACGCCGCTTGCGGGACCAAAGGCATTCAGCGAAGTAACGCCGAGCCTTGAGATTTCATTCATCCCGTCGTCGCTGCCGCCGGCATGGACAAGGAATCCGTCAAGCGCGTATGCAAGCCTAACGTAATACGGACGCGTCGAGCGGATAGAGCCGATAGTTCCCACGTCTGTAATATCCTGAAAAACGCCCATTATACGCGTTATTCCACCTTCCTCAAGCATCTCGTAATACAGATCAGCTTTGGAATTGCCCGACTGAGGGAGCGCCTGCTGGATGGTGTTTAGCATCACGACGTACGGACGGTTTGCAGATATATCTGTATAGCAGCCCTCTCCGGTGAGCGGATTGGTAAATTCCGGCTCCGGCGGAGCAAGCGGTATTTCCGGATCTACAGATGCGGCTGATGAAGAATTCTCCGAAGTCGATACACCTGTATCTGAGCTACTTTCGTTAGAGCCGCCGCAGGTGGTACATGTGAACAAGATAGCCAGAACTGAGATAAGTGCAATTATTTTTTTCAAACTGGAATTCCTCCCTTATTTTGCTGAGTACATAATACGCTTTTTTACAATTTTCGTCAAGAAAAGCGATTTTGTGCTGTAACCGTTTTGCTTAAAAACGTAAACATTGCATTGGTCTGCATTTTTAGACTATGAGATTACTGGAAATATATTCCTGGGACGACGGCGCCATACGCGTGCAGCATGAGATCGCGCTTCCATGCGATAAGAGTTTTTTAGTACATGCCCGACAGGTTTTAATTACGCAGAGGTGGAGTGTTTTTTTATTGCCGGCAGGGCGATATCTTTTGCGGAAAGCAGGAACAAGGGAGCACGTATAAAATTTTGCCGCGCGGCGCGTCAATTTGGAGCGGGAGAAAAAGCAAAAACACAAACCGGCGTAGCGTTTGTGTTTTTGAGAGGATGCGCAGCAAAATGGGCGCACCGGCGACTTTAATAAAAAAGTCGCCGCAAAGCAATATGAAGCTTGCAGCGGCGAAATTGCCATAGGCGGAATTCACTTCCGACGTTAAATGGATAAATGGAGCGAGGCTCGCTGTGCGAGCCGAAGCAAAAGAACGAGGGTATCCTATGGCTACCCTCGTTCTTCTGTCACCATGTAGTGAAAGAAATGCCTGCGAAAAGTTTTGAAATAGACCCAAACCCGCAAAAAGTTGGTAGCGACAGCAAGCCGTCGCGAGGGTGTTTACAACCGAGCAGGTGAGCCGAGCGAGACTTTTTGCGGAAGAGGAGGAACAGTGGAGCGGGTGACTGATTTTTTTACAGAAAAAAATCGGAACGAGCGTAACTCGTTCCGACATGGAGCGGGTAATGGGAGTCGAACCCACCTATTGAGCTTGGGAAGCTCACATTCTACCGATGAATTATACCCGCATTTAGAAAACGCTGTATTCAAAAAAGCCTGTGTTTAAATATATTACGGCTCAAAGATACTATACTAAACGGCGCCCTCGCGTAAACAGCAGGGCGAGAGTTTAACTTGAAGCATAACTATTATAACACAAGAAAAGAAAAAATCAAGTGAACAAAACCAGGAAGGCATGTAATAAAATTTGATCCAAGCACATAGGCTTGTTTTGAAGGGGGCGTATCCTATGAAAAAGATAACAAAGAGCGCGATAATGTTTTTAATTGTTATATCATTGCTTATCACTCCTGCATATGCGGCGGAGGAGTATACTGAAGCGAATATGGAATTTGATGCGGCAGAGGTAGACGAGACTATCTTTCTCGAAGACGAAGCTGCGCCGACCGGAACTGTGGAGGTGGCGGCGCCATCCGCGATACTGATGGAAAAAGAGACGGGCGAGGTCATATATGAAAAAAATGCCGATGAGAAGCTTCCGCCGGCAAGCGTTACAAAGGTAATGACGATACTGCTCATAATCGAGGCGGTGGAGTCAGGTCACATAAGTCTTGACGACGTTGTAACGACGAGCGCTTACGCGGCTTCAATGGGCGGGTCGCAGGTATATCTTGAGGAAGGCGAGCAGATGACGCTTTCCGAGATGCTGAAATGTATAGTTGTATCGTCAGCTAATGACGCCGCCGTTGCAGTGGCAGAGCATATAGCCGGCTCTGAAGCGGCATTTGCCGATATGATGAACAACAGGGCGTCGGAGCTTGGAATGGCGAATACGCATTTTACTAACTGCACCGGTCTGCTGGAAAGCGACGACCATTACACCACATCGCGCGACATCGCGCTGATGTCCGCCGAGGTCATGAAGCACGATTGGATAAAGGAGTATACGACGATATGGATGGATACGATCCGCGGCGGTGAATTTGGGCTTTCAAACACAAATAAACTGATATATTATTACGATGGCTCCACAGGCTTGAAAACAGGATTTACGAGTAAAGCAGGATACTGCATTTCAGCTACGGCGGAGCGGGACGGAATGGAGCTTATCGCGGTGGTGATGAACTGCGATACGTCGAACAACAGGTTTGAAAGCGTGAAGACGATGCTCAACTACGGATTTGCGGGCTATACGCTCGCCGACAAAACTCCTGAGGCGGGCGACATGAGCGTAACCGTAAGACTGGGGAAGGTGAGCAGCATCACGGCTACGCCGGAAAACGGCGGAAAAATGCTCATACCGAAAGCCTCAGCAAACTCAATAGTAAAGACCGTAACGCTTGAGGAAGAGGTAACGGCGCCCGTGAGCCAAGGGCAGAAGTTGGGTAGCCTTGTAATATCAGACGGCGAAAACGTTCTTGAAGAGATTGCGCTTGTTGCGGCAGAGAACGTAGAGAAAATGACGTGGTTTGATATGTTCGTAAAGCTCTGGCAGGCGGCTTTTTTGGGGCTTGAATAAAAATGTGTAAAAAAATAGTTAAATTAGCGAAAAAGGATATTGATGTTCTCTGCGTAATGTGATAATATAATTTATATACGAAAGGAGTGATTCTTATGGTTAAAATTATCATGGGACGCAAGGGCAGCGGAAAAACAAAAAAAATAATCGATCTTGTCAGAAAAGCAATAGACGAGGATCACGGCAATGTTATTTGTATTGAAAAGGGAATGAACCTAAGATTTGACATACCATATCAGGCAAGGCTTATCCAAGCGTCTGATTACGATTTTGGCGATATAGAATTTTTAAAGGGCTTTATTTCAGGTCTCCGCTCCGGCAATTACGATATCACGCATATATTTATTGACGGGGTATTGAAACTTATAAAAGATACATCGATAAGAAGCATAGAAGAATTTTTGGATTGGTGTGAGGCATTCAGCGAGAGAGAAAAAGTAAAATTCACCATGACGATAAGCGAAGACGTCGAACTTGCGACTCCGGGCATGAAAAAATATTTTTAAAAACAGCATTGAACATTTGCCGCTCTGATTATACATCAGAGCGGCTTTTTGATTTTGATTATTTCAGAAGTAATATTTATATAAAATCTCAGTAAAAGAAATTAAGTAGCATATTTAAACCAAGACCATGTACCATAAAGCTCAAGCGCCTTACCGTTGAGCGCCGCATAGACGAGCGTATCGCCCTTATACCTAAGCTTTAACGAGAAAAAAGGAGCGTTTTGAGCCAGTAGGTCCAGAAATATTTTATCGCCCTGCCATAGGTTGAGAGATGGGATATCCTTTATGGGCACCCATTCAAGGGAGCCCTCGTTACATTCTGCAAGATCTCCCGTAAAGCCGTCCGCCGTGAAAAGGCACATATATTCGGCGGGATGCTCGTCTGCAATAAAGGTGACTATCCCGCGAAAACGGTAGCTTGTAAGTGTGAGCCCCGTTTCTTCAAGCACTTCGCGGAGAAGGCAATCCTCCGGGCTTTCCCCGTATTCGAAATGACCGCCGACGCCTACCCACTTATCCTTATTGATATCGTTCTTTTTGGATACGCGGTGCAGCATAAGATATTTTTCGTCTTTTTCGATATAACAAAGCGTTGTAAGTTCGATAAAAATCACCTGTTCCGTAAAGAGAAATAATATTTTTTAGGTAACAGATACACATCTACATCTAAAAAATATTGCCATGTGTTTCTAGATATCTGATGACCGCATATCATTTTATCATATTAGCATAGATAAATACACCTGCGGTCTGAACGTTTGAATAGATTCTCGATTTGATTTTTTAATGGAAAGTCCTAACTGCATTTTAAATACGGCTAGAATTTGAATTATTTTGAATGCTTGCCAAGAGCTGAAAGAGCGGCTTTTGTAATTTTGACATCTTTGTCAGTAATATCGATCAAGGAGCTGTACCGCGCGGGGAGCCAGCGGGCGCGCAGCTCTCTTACTGCGTCAGGCTGCATATACTCCTCAGAATAACGGCGGATATCGTCGCTTGTTAAAGAGTCTTCCAACGATACACCGCGTTTCTTGCATATACGGAGATATCTGCGGTAAAAATTCCTTACTTTATCGCGGTTATTGTTTTTATGAAAAGGGTTAAAGCGGCGTTTTTCACTTGCTGCCTCGACAGAAATGCTTTCGCGCATGACACCTTTGTCCGTTTTCTTTGATTCGCTGCCGGAACACAGCATTTTTCGAAGGAAATAAGCTGCGATCAGAGACACGAGGATCATGCCCCAAATGGTAAAAAAAATCCGCAGATCCGCTGTTTCGCTGACATCAGGACCAAGCGCTTCCTCCAGACCGGATAGATCGATATTTATGGCTGGTGCTGCAGTTCCGCTGTCGCTGCGCAGAAGCAGAATAAGCCTGCACACGCACCAGAACAGACCGAAAGCGACTACGCCGCAAAGCAGTATCAGCGGATATAAAGTAATACTATAAACGATTTTTGCGGCGTTTTTTATAAACGCCACTGCAGCCGGAGAGCTTATTACGATAGATATGAGCGCGACGGAAAGCAGCGCTGTCCAGTTTATGATTTGATACCGCGCCGACAGTAATATATCGTCTGTCAGCCGCAGGATACGCATCAGATATACAGACAGGACAAGCCATAAGGTTATAAAAGGGAGAGATGCCGATTCAATATCGGAAAAACGCCCTGCAAATATGCTTACAAACGCGAATACAAAATAAAGCGCGAAGAAGCGAGAGAAGTTTTCACTTATATGTGAATATGAAGGCATCCATTTGTTCCGCCATGCCTGCGTGGAAATATATGCGCTTCCGAAAAAAGCAAGAAGAAAATCGCTAATGCCTGATGTACCGACAAAGCACAAAGCAAGTAGGCAGAGCGGCAAGAGCCTTAAGAGTTTTGGCACTTTTGTGAGGATACAGCATAACCCGCCTGCGGCTGCCATGATAGCAAATATTATCATGGGGTTTACCGTAAGACCCACCATGGAAAGAAGCGGTGCAAAAAACGCAAAATACAGGCTGAGATCACAAATGCATCGTATGATATACAGTGTTATCACGGCGTGACCTCCTCTGAAGCGTTAATTACGAATATATGGCTGCATATAATATTTTCGGCTTTTTTTATAATTCTTCGATTATCTTCTGACATATCGGGGGTGATGAGCACGTGTGCTCTTGCAGTCTCTGCCCGGCTGACAGCAGATTCTATGAGAGCAGGAAAAGACATCGCCGTGTACTGCGAGGCGCAGCCGAGCCCCTCGAGTATAGCCATGAGATGTTGATATCCAAGCCCGTCGGCAGTATTGGTCCATTCGCCGCTTATACCGGACGAGGTCAGGTTTGTCCTGAAATTATACGATATCTTTTTCTTTTCAAGCTGCTCACAAACGCCTCGGGCGAGAGATAGTGTGAGCTCAAATGTATCGCTGTCAAACTCGCCTGAAAATTCTGCGTTTAAAATAACGGTGACGGAAAGTTCCATAGTATAGTCGTACTGCTTTACCATAAGCTTGCCGTCGCGCAGCGAGCGCGACCACGATATATCTTTCATAGGCTCTCTGCCCGTATATTCTCTGAAGCTGAGGGTCAGCACGGGATCTTCCATGATAAAGCGCTTTGCCGACATATCACCCAAAAAGCTGCCGAACGCTTTCTGAAGCTCAGGCGCATCGACTCTCTTCGGCAGGACGATCATGAAATACCGGAAATCTATACTTTTTGTACGTTCCTTTATGCCGAGCAAGTCACCGCCCGTTATAAACGCCGTTCTGAAGATCTGTATGCCGCGCTTTGGAAACGATGCCTCAAGAGTACGTGATACGCGCTGATTTGACAAAAGATACATTGTCTGAGAGATTTCCGTGCAGTCGGCATGCATACGGGAGAGACGGCGCTGTTTAATGGAGGCGCCGTCCGTCTTAAGCTCTATACTTTCAGGAAAACTCTCGGAAAGGCGCAGAAACAAAACAGGTAGCAGCTTCCTGTTCTCTACGACCGTAGTTATAGTAAAGACTTGACCGCACTCTACCAGCCTGTAGGATGTGTGCATATCGTATGTAATATTCTTGAGCCCATAGCGAAGCACAATGATTTGGGCAAGCGCCGCAAAGGCTATAAGGCAGACGAAAGCTACAGCGGTCATAGCTTTTCAACAGGGACGGGGAGCTTTGAAAGTATTTCTTTCAAATATGTATCGCCGCTTTTGGCGAAGGCGCTGCCTGAAGATATGCGGTGAGCTAAAACAGCGGGAGCGAGATCGACGATATCCTCCGGTATGACATAGCTGCGCCCCAGCAGCGCCGCTCTTGCCTGTGAAGCCCTGTAAAGTGCAATAGCGCCTCTAGTTGACACTCCAGCGGAGGAAGAAATATCTTTTCTTGTAGCCTCTATTATATCCATAAGATAATTTACGACGTCCTCAGATACCTCCACTTGAGGTAGAGCTGCTTTGAGCGCCCGTATTTCATCTTTAGTCACGGTGCACTCCAGATCGTTTATTATATCTGTTGCCGGACGGCGGGATATGACGGATATTTCCTGCTCTCTCGTCATGTAACCGAGACTGAGCCGCATGAGGAAACGGTCAGTCTGTGCCTCTGGCAGGGGAAAGGTACCGTAATTTTCGAGCGGATTCTGAGTTGCCATGACCATGAACATATCGCCGAGAGGATATGTAACGCCGTCTACTGAGATTTGCCGTTCCTCCATAGCCTCAAGCAGGCTCGACTGCGTTCGCGGGGTCGCTCTGTTTATTTCATCGGCAAGGACTATCTGTGAGAACAGGGGACCTTTGCGAAATTCAAATTCACCGGTTTTCTGATTATAGAAATTTATACCGGTCAAATCGCTTGGCAGCAGATCAGGTGTAAACTGGATCCGCCTAAACACCCCGCCCACCGTTTTGGCAAACGAACGCAGAAGCATGGTCTTCCCAGTGCCTGGCAGATCCTCAAGGAGGATATGACCTGAGCATAGAAAGCATACTATGACTTTTAGAATAATATCGTCTTTACCTATGATAACTTTTCCGCAGCTGTTTATGATGTGTTCTTTGAATCTGACAAAATTTACAGTGTCCATAAAAATCTCCGTATAAATAATATATTTCAGCATAAACGATTTAGATGTAAAATGCAAGGGAATGAAGAAGGTTTATTTTAAAAATGGACATGCCCGGCGGTAAAATTATGGGCATGATGTTTTCTTTCCGCTTTGCGTTTCACGAGACGATATAAATGCAATAGATCTTACAAAAAGTGCCGGATTTTATATAAAATCCGGCACTTTTGCGATAGTTCATTTTAAAAGCAGATTTTCAAAATTGTTGTACAGTATCATGCGGTTTTCAGCCTCCGAAAAGCCGAGAGCGAGAAAACTGTCGAGCACAGGCTTTGGATCCCACATCGGAAAATCCGAGCCAAACATCATACGTTCGACTCCGTAGCCGCGGATCATACGGACCGCATCCTCTTTAGATAAAAATTCCAGGCTGCTCGAGATGTCAAAGTGTATATCAGCGCCGCGAAGGACGGCGTACGCCTCATGCCATTTCCTGTATCCGCCGAAATGGGCGGCTATGCAATTAAGTTCCGGTACTTGTTCCAATACGCGCGCAAGACGGACGGGATCGGAAAAATCATACCTGTCGTCCCCCATATGGAACAGGACCACAAGCCCTGCGTCCGCCATAGCCTTATAGGCTGGTATCATTTTCGGATCGTCCAGATTAAAGCGCTGGAAATCAGGGTGCATTTTTATACCGCGAAAGCCGAGGGATAAAATATCCTCAAGCGCGGAGTCAAAATCCGGGAGGTCCTGATGAAAAGAGGCAAGTCCGACAAATTCCGGATGCTGCGCGCATTCGTTATAGATATACTCGTTTATATGCCCGACCTGCTCCGGCTTTGTAGCGACAGAACAGACCAGATATCTGTCGATACCTGCTTTTTCGCCGCATTCCTTAAGCTTTTCCGAATAACCGATACGCTCCATCGGCAAATTGTAAAATGCGCCGACGGCGCCAGTCGCTTTGTCTGCGATTTTATGCGGATAAATATGCGTATGCGCGTCCGCTACCTTATAGCTTACGCCGTTGTGTATTATAGACATTTCAAAACGCTCCGATTAAAGTTAAGATATTCTGCAATATACTTTAATATACAACATTGGCAGGATAAAATACAACGTGTAAAATCAATAAAAATATAGATAAGAATAGTCAAAATGTGGAAAAAAGTATGATATATGCAGGAAAACTCATGCTTTTCGAAGCTATATCCCAGACGCATTTTCCTCTTACGATTGAGCTGACGAATCCGAGCTTGCAGCGGATCCGGCGTCGCTTTCACTCTCTTCCTCCGCTATCATATCATCGATCGTGTATGAGAAATCGGACGCAATGTCATATGTGACGAGATACAGCTCGTCTCCTCCGTTGAACGACATATAATAACTCTCTGAAAAGCTGTTGTAATCGCCTATGATGAAATTGTATTCCGAGTTATCGTCAAGCGTGATCGTAATGTCGGCTTGCGGCTCGTCAAAGCCGTATGCAGATAGCTCGTCTGCCGGAACGATGACGTCTTCCGCCGTGACGGAGTAGACGTCCGTGAGCATTGCTGACGCATAGCTTTGATTTATTTGGAGCTCCGGCATATCAGGGCAATACCAGTCGCTCTCAGAGCTGTCGCGTTTTATGACATAGGTGCTTCCGCCGTATTCCCACGAGATCTGCAAAATCGACTCGCGCGCGGTGTTAAATACCTGAATAAAGCTGCCGTCGGAGCCGGAGGAGGAACTTTCGTCCTCCTCCGGCATGAAGTGCGATATGCCGAAATATGCGCCCAGCGCAAGGATAAACACGGCGAGGAGAACAAAAAGCTTACTTGACCGTTTCATTATTTGCGCCTCCTTGCTATAACGGTGAACACCCCGGCTCCCAGCATGACGGTCGGTACTATAAACACGAATACGGCGGTGAGCATCGACTTAGCGGTGCCGGAGATCGAGAGATACTGCGAGTCAAGGCTCTTTGAATGGATAGATATGCCGCTTTCAACGTCGCACATCCAGCTGAGCGAATTTAAAAGGATATCCTCGTTTGCGCCGGAGGAATATTCGTTCGTCGTATCCTCCATAAACAGGGAAGAGGGGATCCAGACTATGTTCGTTTCAATATTGTCGCCCGTTTCAGTGTCGCTTATCGTTTCGGTTATTGCGACGCCGACGGTAAAAGGTCCGTCTATATCATTTTCTTCCTTGTCATAGGTGGTTATGGAGTATCCGTCGATTTTTGAATATGACGCGTCTGATGTGGAAAACAGCTCGGTCACTGTGAGCGTATCGCGCAGATTTTCTGAAATTTTAAGTCCCTGCGCGACGGGAATAATGAAGCTATACCCTTCCCTCATGACCGGCGCTGTGATATCATGCGATTTAATATCCGGGACCAGATAATGCGGATATCCGTAGAAGCTGTGATCCGAATCGCCCTCTATGACCACGCCGTTTTCAGTAGTCACGCCGTAATATTCCATGACAGCTTCAAGATTTGGAAGTCCGTTTTCGTCGATATAGTCGGTGATGAGCATCATGCTGCCGCCGTTTTGCAGGTATTCAAGTATGAGATCCTTTTCAAGGGAAGAGATGTCGCTCTGCGGACTGATGATAAATAAGCAGTCACAGTCATCGGGGACGGCGCCTGCCGTGATAAGCGATAAGGATTCGGTGACAAAATTCTGATCTGATACGGCTGACTGCATATGGGTGGAAAGCGAGGATTCCCCGTGACCGGTGAGCGTGTATACAACCGGCAGATCGTCCGCTATGACGTAGCTTATAGCGCTTGTAAGGCAGCGCTCTCCGTCAAAGGTAGCCTCTCCGGTGGAATAGTAATAGTCGTACGCGTAAATATCAAAAATACTGACGGTTTTGCTGCGGTCGCCGCATTCCACGATAAGGCTGTTGTCGTACAGCGTGGAATCCGTATAATTCGAGGCGAAGTTCGGATAGAGGACAGGGTCGATCTTGACGACGTTTAAATGACTGTTCATGCCGCTGTAGACGTCGAGCATCCTCTGAACATAGGAATCCTCCATCCCCGTCTGAACAAGCCAGTAGATGTTGATATCGCTGTCGAGTGTTCCGACGATATCAAGCGACTGCTGCGAAAGCGTGAACATTTGATTGTCGGTGAGGTCAAACTGCGTGTATCTCGACGGTATCCTGTGCATCACAAGATTTACCGTGACGGCGATGGCGATAACGATGACGGCGGCGGCAAGACTGTACCCGCCTGCCCTGAAGGTTTTCGATTTAAGGCGGAGCTTAAGACCTTTGAACGCTTTTTTCATCAGCTCCACCTCCTTTTCTCAAGGGACTGCATCGACAGGAATAGAAACACTACTATCACGGAGATGAAGTATACTACAGCGTTCAAATCGAATATTCCGTATGTGAAATTATAGAACCTGTCGAAAACAGATATATTTTCGACTATGGTTGGGATCAGCCCTTCAAAAGCAGTTGGCGCGAGGAAATAAACTAAAGCGAGCGCGCCCTCTGCCAAAAGCGAGGCGGCTGCAGCTATTACAACGCTTTTGACGAGCAGATATAAAATCAGACCGAACAGCGCTATAATCGCCGCAAGCGTGATAAGCGACGCTATCGCCGTAGCGGGGACAAAGCTTGCCAGCGACGCGCCAAAGTAGAGAAGCAGCATACATACAAAGCATATCCCAGCCGCGATGCCCTGATTTTCTGTGGTGGAGGAGATGAATACGCCGATCGACGCAAGCGACGCTGCCAGCATGAAAAATGCGAATATAGAGATATACGCCACTCGGAGCGGCACGTCGCCGTACATCGAAAGTATATACGGATATACGCAGAGTATGGCGCACGGCAGAGCGAGCACCACAAGCACGGCGAGATATTTGCCGATTATGATTTTAGCGGAGCCAAGCGGCAGAGAATATAGAAGCTGATCGGTTTTTTGCCGGCGCTCCTCTGATATAACGCGCATTGTAAGGATGGGGATAACGATAAGAAGTATGAAAACCATGTTGCTGAGGACATACTCAAAGTTTACATAACCTTGCGTAAGGTTTACCGACATACAATACAAGCCGGCGAACAGCAAAATAAATGCGGCGCATAAATAGCCTTGAATACCATTGAAATATGAATTCAGTTCGCGTTCAAATATCGCTTTCATTTTTATCCTCCTTCCGGCTTGCGGATTCGCCCTCTGTCAAGGTCTCATAACCCTCGTCCTCAGGCGTTTTCTGGGCGGTCAGCTCAAGGAAAATGTCCTCGAGGCTTACGTGCGCCGTGTTCATATAAAGTATCGGACGGCGTATATCGCAGAAAGCAAAAAAGATATCCTCTCTTACATCGTCGCCGCCTGTTTTTACGGCGACATTCATGGTGCCGTCTTCATTTGGCGAGCAGCTTATTTCGGTTATTGACGATATATTTGCGAGAGCGGATTTGACCTCTCCCTCCGTCGCCTTAACAACCATATCGACGGTTATCGTTCCGGTGAACAAAGTCTCAAGATTTTCCGGAGTATCGCTGGCGGTGAGCTTGCCGTGCGATATGATCATGATCCTGTCGCACACGGCGCGCACCTCTGAGAGGATATGGCTTGATAATATAACGGTATGCGTTTTTCCAAGCTGTTTTATAAGATCGCGTATCTCGATTATCTGCAGAGGGTCAAGCCCCACGGTGGGCTCGTCAAGTATGATTATCTCCGGCTCGCCGAGCAGCGCCTGTGCGATGCCTACTCTCTGCTTATAACCTTTGGATAGGTGACGGATAAGACGGTTTTCAACGTCTTTTATCTGAGTTTGCTCGACGACCTGTTCCACCTGCTGCTGTATCTGCTTGCCCTTTGCGCCTTTTGCTTTGGCGACGAAGACAAGGTATTCCGCGACTGTCATATCTTGATACAGCGGCGGATGCTCCGGCAGATATCCAATGAATTTTTTTGCTTTTTCGGGCGATTCGAAAATATCGTACCCGTTGATGAGCACTGTACCTTCCGTGGAAGAAAGGCAGCCCGTTATGATATTCATGGTCGTTGATTTGCCGGCTCCGTTAGGACCGAGCAGACCGTAAATATGCCCGCTTTCAACGTCAAAAGACACATCGTCCAAAGCGAGGTGGGCGCCGTATTTTTTTGTTAAATGGCTGACTTGTATCACTTTTACCCTCCTGCAAACAGAATCTTATAATATTAAAGATAAACATTAAAACTATATACTTCAAGGATTAAAATGAAAATTAATTGTGAATAAACGCGTTCAAGTACACAAAAACCGCCGGATACTAGACGTTTCCGGCGGAAAATCGCGAAATATACGGGATATATGGGGCAGCCCGTTTGCTGTCAAATGAAACATTCGCAATAACGCGCAATAAAATTTGTGCCGCGCGGCATAATCGTGCCTGTAATCGATTTTTTAAAAGCGGATCCGGATATAAAAATTTGCGCCCGCGGTCATATCACGCGGGCGCAAAAGATATTTTATGTTTTCAGCAGCGCGCAGCCTAAGCTCTTCTGATTTCTGCCAGGCTGCGAGAAGGGGATTCAACGCCGCAGCGCGAAAGCTGTGCGTGGGCGGAAAATCCTTTTTAAATTTTCGGAAATTTATCTTGGTGAATTTTTCGTAGTTTACGGGGAAACAAGCTTTTATTGCCGGAATCCGAAAATTTAGCTTGAGCCGAATCCTTCTGTTATAGAATGCCGACTATCTTCCACCACAACGTGCTTATCATAAGTCCGACTATGTTCACCGCCATATAGATAAACGACAGCTTACGAACGTCGCTGTGCTCTGCCATCTCGCTGCCCTGCGCGCCGTAAGCGGCAAGAAACGTTGTGTTCTGGAAAGGCAGATTGAACACCGCGCCGGAGGTAAGCAGCACGAACAGGACTATCCACGGATGTATGCCGGCGGCAACGGCTGAGGAGCCGAATATGACGTAAAAAATGGTGAGCGACGCTGTCTGTGATATGACGACGGTTCGTACTATGTACACAAGTACCGCCAAAAGCGGGATAAATATGTAGATATTCGAGATTATCGGCTGTATATAAGGGTAGAGCGTATCGGCGAGCCACGCGGATATGCCGAGCGATGAGAATAGATTTGACGTACATACTATGCCGCCGCTCATTATGATATTTTCCCAAGCAACGCCGGTGCGGAATGATTTGGAGTCCAGAATGCCGGCTACATGATAGGCGACAAGAGCTAAAAGCGCGACAAGCGCCGTACTCACGCCGTGCAGGCTTTCGGTTATCCACGCTGCCAGCGTAAGCACAAGGATAACCGCAGCTCGTTTTTCTGATTTGCTCATAGGACCGAGTTCTTTGATGCGCTTTTTAAGAAATTCGTCCGTGAGCTGCGTTTTCTCCTTGGGACGGTACAGCAGCACGACGGCAAAATAGAGCGCGACGGACACGATCAAAAACCAGGCAAGTGAATATTCAAGCCAGCTCACCCAATGTATCTGACCGGAATATTCAGCCGGCAAAAGCCCTACGGCAGTCATGATAAGCGAGGTGCTGCTATAAAATGCAAAGGTAGTGCAGGTACAGGTGAGGATACTTGCGGCGAAAAAGCCGACTGCGCCGGAGCTTTTGAACGGATATCCGTTCTCAACGCTTAACGCTTTGGCAAATGGGGTGAGCAGCGAAGATTTTGCGCTGTTACTCGGCACGAGAGGCAGAAGTATGGTACCCATTGTAAATAGGGACAAGACCTGCCCCTTGAAATTTTTCGGAAACGGTCTGAGCACATGAAAGGCTATGCGGTTCATAAGACCGCAGCGCGATATCGCAGCGCCGATACCGAACGCGCCGATAAGCATCCAGACAGTTTTGCCGGAAAACGCCGAGAAAGTTGAATCAAAATCGGCGGCGCCCAGCATTGTCGTAAACGTCAGTGTGAGCAATAAAATTAGATAGTCCTTCATAAGGCTTACGGTCATGCAGTAAATAGCGGTGATGAATATCGCAAGAAACAGCATGGCTTCATCTGTAAGTCCGTCCGGACACGGGCAGAGGCGCAGGGCAATGAAGATAGCTGCCGCAAAAAAGAGCTTTATGAATAAAACAACGTGCTTTTTTTCAATACGCATTTGATTACCCTCCAATCGGAGGAGCGCACTCCTCCGCTTTTTAGTGGCATAACGCAAGAAACATATAGATAATACTACTTTCGGCAAACAGTTGCAAGTATCAAACGATAAATTAAAGCCGACGTTATCCGATACGGTTTAAAAGCGGGTCAGATATCAAAAAAACGTCTGCTGTTTTCCATTGTGAGCTCCGCTACTGCGCCGGCGGACATGCCGGTAAGTTCACCGATAGTCTCCGCTATATACGGGAGGTTTAAGGAACTGTTGCGTTTCCCGCGGTTCGGCACAGGGGCAAGATACGGAGAATCCGTTTCGATCATGAGCATATCCCGCGGCATATTTTTTATGACCTCGTGCGATTTCCTCGCGTTTTTAAATGTGACGACGCCGGTGAATGAAAGATACCATCCCCACGACAGAATGGTCTTCGCCGTTTCCCAGCTTCCGGAATAGCAGTGGAAAACGCCGCGGACATCGTCTGAAAAGCTGCGGATCATATCAAGACAATCTGCGCACGCCTCGCGCTCGTGTATTATCACGGGCAGCTTGAGCTCGCGCGCAAGCTCAAGCTGCGCGCGGAAAACATCCTTCTGAATGTCGCGCGGAGATAGATCGTAGTGGTAATCGAGCCCTATCTCGCCGATAGCCTTCACCTTTGGGTCGGCTGCAAGCTCTTTTATATGCTCTGCCGCCGCATTGTCCATAAATTTCGCTTCATGCGGATGGAAGCCGACGGCTGCATATACGAAATCGAATCGCCGCGCCAAATCGACTGCGGTTTCAGAGGATATTATATCGCATCCGGGATTCAGTATAAGCTCCACGCCGCGACCCGGCATGGAGGAGAGCAGCTCGTCGCGGTCATTGTCAAATTGTTCGTCGTCATAATGTGCGTGTGTGTCAAAATACATTGTAGTCCCCTCTTGAAATGTAAAAAATCAAAAAAGTGTTGCAAGTGCGAGAGATATGTGATAACATATCTTGTACTTGAATCGAAAATACCGGTTTTATCCGCTTTATATTGTTGAAAGGATGATAATTTTGGAAATTGCCATTACGATTTTGCAGCTTTTGACTTGTCTGTTCCTCATCGCCGTAGTTCTCCTACAATCGGGGAAGAGATCCGGTCTTTCCGGTGCTATTGCCGGCGGGGCGGAAACATTTTTGTCCAAGAACAAGGCGAGATCGCTGGATGCAAAGCTTGCTAAGGCTACGAAATGGGTTGCAGCGGCGTTTGCTGTGCTTACGATCGTGCTGAATATAGTTCTTTGATTTGTAAATCAGTGTATTAAGGGAGAGACACGCGACCGCGTCTCTCCCTTTTTGCTTCAATGAGAACGGTGTTTTTTAAGTTTAAAATATACACATATCCCATAAGGAGATATGTGTATATTTCTTGGTACGGATATTCAAAGTTACTTTTTGATGATCTCGCCGACCGGATCTTTTCCGAAAAGGGCTGCGGCATTGAGCTCGTCATAATCGATGTGCATAAACGTTGCGTGATCGGGACCGACACGGGCGATAACGTCGTCAAAAATCAGAGCACGACCGGTTCCCTCGCCGCATTTTACCATGAGCTGATCGCCGTTTTTGATACCCCACTTCTCGCCGTCTTCTGGAGAGATGTGGCAATGGCGCATAGCGATGATAACGCCTTCCTTAAGCTCTACCTGTCCGGCAGGACCGATGATCGTGCATCCGGCAGAGCCCTTGAGATCGCCGCTTAAACGGATCGGGCAGTCAAGACCGAGCGCACGTGCGTCCGTAAAGCTGAGCTCGACCTGATCAGAGCTGCGGCAGGGACCGAGGATAGACAGTTTCGTCTCGCCTTTGGGTCCGACAACGGTAACTTTCTGATTGGAAGCGAACTGATTCGGCTGAGAGAGCATTTTCTTTACCTCAAGCTGGAAGCCTTTTCCAAAGAGGATATCAAGAGTTTCCTGAGTGAGGTGACAATGCTTGCCGGAGCCCTCAATAATTATCTTCATTTCTGACATAATACAAAACCTCCGCATATTATTTAAAGTTTATGTATACACACAAATATCTACTATACAATACCACCAAACGACTTAAAATTCAAGAGAATAAATTTATTTCACGGGTGTTTACAAAAGGACTGAGAATAGGTATACTATCTGTAATCAAAACTTTAAGGAGGAGTAGATGTGGGACAGAGCTTTGCACAGAGATTTGCGGGACTCCGGCACAAAAAGGGACTGAGCCAAAGGCGTGCGGCGGCGGAGCTTGATATATCTCAGGCGTTGCTTTCTCATTATGAAAACGGGCTGCGGGAGCCGCGGCTGGATTTTGTCGTAAAGGCGTGCGACTATTACGGCGTTACCGCGGACTATATGCTGGGAAGATCGGATGAGTATACGGATGAAGCGGCGTCTCTTTCATATCTGGCGCTTGACATGATAGGGCAGATAGGCAAACGCTACGGCAAAGGCGCAGCCGAAAGCGCAGCATATTACGTAAGTCTTGCGCTTTACAAATTCGCCGCATGTACAGACAGGGCTGAGGCTGAAAAGTGCGCTGCAGCGATGGCTCTGCTTGAGGCGGAGATATTGGAGACGCGCGGTGAAGGGGCATATAATGCGAAATGGCTTGAAAAAGAGCATCCGGAGCAGTATGGCAAGATAACTGAAAAAATAAAAAGCGTTAAGGCGAGGTGACGAAAATGACAGAGCAGGATAAAATAAGAAATTTTTCGATCATAGCGCATATAGACCACGGAAAATCGACGCTTGCCGATAGATTTCTAGAAATGTGCGGAGCTGTTGAGGCGCGCGATATGGAGAGCCAGCTTCTCGATGATATGGAGCTTGAAAAAGAGCGCGGGATAACGATAAAGGCGCGTGCCGTCGGTCTTACGTATAACGCCAAAGACGGTGTGCAGTACACGCTGAATCTCATAGACACGCCGGGACACGTCGATTTTAACTATGAGGTGTCGCGAAGTCTTGCCGCGTGTGAGGGCGCGGTGCTGGTCGTCGACGCGACGCAGGGGATAGAGGCGCAGACGCTTGCTAACACCTATCTCGCGCTGGAGCACGACCTCGAGGTGCTGCCGGTCATAAATAAGATAGACTTGCCGGCAGCCGACCCGAAAGCAGTCAAGACGGAGATAGAGGATATAATCGGTCTACCGGCGGAGGACGCGCCGGAGATCTCGGCAAAGCGCGGGATAAATATTGAGGCGGTGCTTGAGGACATAGTAAAAAACGTCCCCGCGCCGAAGGGTGACAGGAACGCTCCGCTGCGTGCGCTGATATTCGACAGCCAATACGACAGCTACCGCGGCGTCATCGTCTATGTGCGGGTAAAGGACGGTATTGTCCGCCGCGACGACGAGGTGCTGATGATGGCGACGGGCGCTGTGTACAAGGTGGTAGAGGTCGGACGTATGCGCCCAATGGGGCTTGAACCGTGCGACGCGCTTGCGGCGGGAGACGTTGGATACTTAACGGCGAGCATAAAAAATGTAGCCGACACACAGGTCGGCGATACGGTCACGCTTGCGTCGGATCCGGCGAAGGAGGCGCTGCCCGGGTACAGACCTGTGCGCCCGATGGTGTTTTCCGGCGTGTACACGGCGGACGGATCGAAATACCCTGACCTGCGCGACGCACTTGAAAAGCTAAAATTAAACGACGCCGCGCTCACGTTCGAGCCGGAGTCGTCGGTCGCGCTTGGATTTGGCTTCCGCTGCGGTTTTTTGGGGCTTCTCCATATGGAGGTCATACAGGAGCGGCTTGAGAGGGAGTATAATCTCGACCTAATAACGACGGCGCCGAGCGTTATCTACCGCGTCACAAAAACGGACGGAGAGATCGTAATGGTCGACAATCCGCTAAACTACCCCGATCCTGGCAGCATAGAGATGGCTGAAGAGCCGTTTGTAAAGGCGTCCATAATGTGCCCGTCGGAATTTGTCGGCAATATAATGGATCTGTGTCAGGATAGGCGCGGCGAGTATAAGGACATGACGTACCTCGATGAGAAGCGTGTGGAGCTGCACTATGAGCTGCCGTTAAACGAGATAATCTACGACTTTTTCGACGCGCTTAAATCGCGCAGCCGCGGATACGCCTCGCTCGACTACGAATTTTTGGGTTACCGCGAGTCGCAGCTTGTAAAGCTCGACATCCTATTAAACGGCGAAGTGGTAGACGCGCTGTCATTTATCGTCCACAAGGACAAGGCTTATGCCAGAGGCAGGAGGATAGCCGAAAAGCTCAAGGAAAATATACCGCGTCAGCTTTTCGAAGTGCCGGTACAGGCGGCTGTCGGCGGCAAAATAATTGCGCGCGAGACTATAAAGGCAATGCGCAAGGATGTCCTCGCAAAATGCTACGGCGGCGATATCACGAGAAAGAAAAAGCTGCTTGAAAAGCAGAAAGAGGGCAAAAAGCGTATGCGCAGTCTCGGCAGCGTAAGCGTGCCACAGGAGGCGTTCATGGCGGTTCTTAAACTCGATGAATGAGGCGGATAGAGAGGAGCGGATATATGAATGTGCTTGTAATAGACGGGCAGGGTGGCAGGATAGGTCGCCAGCTTGTAAAGGAGATAACTGAGCGCTTTGAGGGCGTGAGCCTTACGGCGGTCGGCACTAACAGCATCGCGACGGGCAGTATGCTCAAGGGCGGCGCACAGAACGCAGCCACCGGTGAGAACGCCGTGATAGTTGCCGCCAGCCGTGCCGACGTGATAATAGGACCTATCGGCATAGTCATAGCCGACGCACTGCTCGGCGAGGTCACGGCGGAAATGGCTGCCGCCGTCGGCAGAAGCAGGGCGACGCGCATACTTATACCGATAAATAAATGCGACAGCGTTGTTGCCGGCGTGGGTGATAAATCCACTGCTGAGCTTATCGACGACGCGCTGGGTAGGCTCGCGGGGATCATAGCGGAGCGCGGTTGAAAGATACGTAATGACGCGCTGGGTGCACGGCACAGGCGTGTTCTCTTGCGAAAATATCGGTATTAAACTTCATGCGCTTTTGCGCACCACGATGAAAGACAAAACCATCGGCGCATGAAGTTTTTGCGCATCATTTCCGGTTGCCCCGAAGGGGGGCGAGGAAATGGCGCATTTCTAAGTTTTGCTATGCTTTTGCATAGCAAAGATTTGAAAGGCGGATGGAAATATGTCTGTAAGCGTGAGGATAAAGCAAAAGTCTCTGTTTAAAGAGAAATTAAATATAAACGATATCATCGAATGGACAGGGCTGTCTTACGGAGTCTGCGACGAAAGCTATAGGCTCAGAGATGGAGAGACGGCCGAACACACCCTGCTATACAACAAAAACCGGCTTGCCAGAGGGATAGATGTATCGATCGACGGGACGGATGTCGTGCTTTTACTGAGCCTGCCGACTTCTCCTGCCGAGATAAGGGAATTTTACAGCGTAATAGACAGGATATGCAATAGGCTGAAAGTCAAAACCTATATCAGGGAAGAGGAGCAGGTCAGCTTAAACGATAAGGACAAATTCATAGAATATGATGAGCGAGGGAGCATAGCGGGACTTGAGGATATACGGGAAAAGATCGGTTCGGACGAATATAAAAGGCTTGAAATATTTGGTGTATTGAATCCGATATCGCTCGGACTCGCAGAGGTGGGAGAGATAGGCGATAACTTGGATTCCTTTGAAAATTATCTTCACAGGATACAGTCGCTCGACGTGTATTACGCGGCGCCGAGAGTGTACAGGATCGGCGAAAAGCTTGTCGGAATATACGCCATAGGCGCTGATATACCAAGCGTCGTGCCCGATAAGCCGTACATAGTCTTAAACCGGATACAGGGTATCGAAGAGTGGTACGTAATGGTAAAAGACGGCAAAACGGTCAGGTACGAGGATTTTATAAATAACGCCGGCGAAAAGCAGTATTATGACGCAAATCATGTCGTTGTAACATTGAGCGACGGCGATATATCCAAAATGATCGAGAGATTTAGCGCCGAAATCTGATACACGACCGCTTAGAGGGAGGATAACCGCGGGACCGTTTGAAAGGCTAAAAAAAAACAAAAGTAAAACTCTTGCGGTGACGAACAATACCATGGAAACAAGGAGACAAAAGCGGCGTTATTGAGGACGTCTGCTCGATTATAAGTAGGCTGAAAGGTCCCTAAGACCGTGTGTACATTAAATAAATTGCCGGTAATGTGAGATTTCCACTCAAATTCTCCGATTAAGGGATGTAATTTCGGCGAAAGGTCAGATATTCTTCCATTATAAACAAATGGAGGTAATGAAAATGGATCAATTGACTATAGGCAAGTTTATCGCGCAGAAGAGAAGGGAGAAAAATTTGACGCAGGAGCAGCTTGCTGAAAAACTCGGAGTGTCAAATAAAACGATTTCAAAATGGGAAACGGGAAAAAGTATGCCCGATTATTCTATTGTAAAAAGCTTGTGCGAGGAATTGCGAATAACGGTCGCAGAATTAATGGACGGAGAAGACGCGGGAGAAAAAAGCGTTCGCACATATGACGACGAACAGATCATCGATTTGCTGAGGCGTACACAAGAGCTGGAGAAGCAGAAAAACACCCTATACGGTATCATGCTTATAATTATGGGCATTGCGCTGCTTTCGGTTTCGCATATGCTTGGCGGGTCTGATATAAAGGATTTTATATCAGGCGCCGTTCTGGGGCTATCGGTCGGCGAAATGCTTGTCGGTCTCTATGTCGTCGGAAAGAGCATTGCGGGACGATAAAGCCCAATATATTAGAACAAATTCAATATCGCATACCTATTAAATAATGGAGATTAAAGCGCCTATATAAACAGTAAAAGGCTTATCGCCATTACTATCATGCCGGCTATCAAACCGTATAACGAGAGATGATGTTCTCCATATTCGCGTGCGGCGGGAAGTAGCTCGTCGAAAGATATAAAGACCATTATTCCAGCTACACCTGCAAATATCAGACCGAATACCATATCGTTTATAATAGGCGACAGTATCAGCCAGCCGGCAAGAGCCCCTATAGGCTCCGCAAGCCCTGACGCAAATGAGTATCGAAAAGCTTTGACTTTTGAGCCGGTTGCCTGATATATCGGAACAGAAACGGCGATTCCCTCCGGAATATTATGAATTGCGATAGCTACAACTATCGGGATAGCTACACTTGGCTCCTGAAGAGCCGAAACAAATGTTGCAAGACCTTCAGGAAAATTATGGACGGCGATTGCAAGCGCAGTGAAAACTCCCATTCGCATCAGCTTCCTGTTTTCATGACGCTCTCCTTCTTCGATAGACTTTGGCTCGTGCGGATTTTCCTCACTGGGAACCAACTTGTCGATTACTGCGATGAAAAGCATACCGCCGAAAAAAGCGATCACTGTCAGCCAGCTTCCCATTTTCTTGCCAGCTTCGGCGATAAGAGCATCCTGTGCCTTAAAAAAGATTTCAATCATCGATACATAAATCATAACGCCCGCGGAAAATCCCAGACTTACCGAAAGAAATTTTCTGTTCGTATTTTTCGCGAAAAAGGCGATGCAACTGCCTATTCCAGTGCATAAACCGGCGATAAGCGTTAACAAAAATGCACAAATATAATCCACAGAATCTCCTCCTTCTCTTAGAAGTTAGCTTTAACTAACCAATTATTTAACCAGAATACCACTTGTCATTTGCGTTGTCAATTTTAAGATGAAAGCAGATGATTTAAATTTTGCGGGAAATGTTTGACGAACAGCGTGCGCTATGATATACTGTGCAAGTAATAGGTATTGCGCGTTTGATTTAAGCTTTTGTTTCTTACGAGGCAGCCTAAAAAGATGGCGTATTATACTATTCTGATTTTACTACTATAGTATAATATGCGATATAGTGCAGCATGAAGCTGTGTTTTGCGGTAGAAGCCGCTTAAAGCAAGATACATAGCAAACGGCGCAGGGTCGCGCCGAAATAAGATTTTATTTGATAGATACTTGTGAGGGTATCGTTTTCCTGCATGGAAAGCGATGCTCTTTTTGTGTCTGAAAGGAGAAAAAATCATGACTGCAACAAGAACATACAGTGTAAAAAGGCTCGCCTATTCCGGCGTATGCCTTGCACTCGCGCTCGTCCTGCCGTTTTTAACGGGTCAGATACCGCAGATAGGAGCTATGCTCAGCCCGATGCACATTCCGGTATTGCTGTGCGGCTTTTTATGCGGATGGCAGTGGGGAGCCGCCGTCGGATTCATCGCACCTCTTCTAAGATACGCGCTGTTTCAGATGCCGCCGATGCCGATGGGCATCGCGATGGCGTTTGAACTCGCGACGTACGGATTGATATCCGGGCTGCTGTATAAAAAACTCCCGAAAACAAACGCGAACGTATATGTTACTCTTATCCTGTCTATGATCGCCGGCAGGATAGTCTGGGGAGCGGCGAGATTTGTTATCGCGGGGCTTACGAGCTCTACATTCCCGTTTTCCGCGTTTATTGCCGGCGCTGTGACGGAGGCGATACCGGGTATTATCCTGCATATCGTGCTTATCCCGATCATCGTTATTGCGCTTGAAAGAGCGAAGCTCGTATTAAACGGCTGAGCCGCTTTGCGCAGATAGTTGTGGCACGAATATATTTCGCGATAAATCATATGCTTTGCAGCCCTGCCCATGCCTTTGTGGGCAAAGCATTGTAATAGTTTTGACAGACGTAGCGTTTACGACAAATGTAAAGCCGCTCCAAGCCGGTTTAAACCGTCTCGGAGCGGCTTTTAAACGATATGCAGAACTCTTTTTTATGCGCGGCGATAGTGCGCTATCTGTGATGCTTTTTAACAAGGTCGCTTAAATACTCCGCCGCCGCATTGTATGGCAGAGAGGGGGCGGCTTTCCATTTCCAGTTGCCGTTTTCTGTCCCGGGCGTGTTCATGCGCGCCGATGAACCGAGCAAAAATACATCCTGAAGCGGAAGTATGACCCATCCGCCGGATGAGGCGTAGAGCGTCTCTATTATCTCGCGCGCTTTTTCGGCAGGGTCGCCCTCGGGGAAGCTTGCGGAGCACCAGCCGAGCAGCGTATCGTTGTCGTGCGTGCCGCTGTAAAATACGCGGCGTGACGCGGTATTTTCGTCCATCGATGTCATCTCCCCGCTGTTAAACTGCCATACGTTCATACCGGGAAGCCCCGACAGCTCGAGAAGATCATATACGCACCTGTCTAAGGTGCCGAGATCTTCGGCTATCAGCCGCATATCCGCCGGGCGGACGCTTTTGAAGAAATCAAGCCCCGGACCGAACATCCATGCACCGTTCTTTGCCGTCTCGCCGCTTTTTATCACGTATCCCGCCGAGAGACCGCGAAAATGATCGATACGCACCCAGTCGTATAGTTTCATGCAGTGTGAAAGCCTGTTTTTCCACCAGATATACGAGGAGCGCTTGATTTTATCCCAGTTGTAAACCGGCGTGTTCCAGTTCTGCCCGTCGGATGTAAAACCATCGGGAGGCGCGCCCGCTGTGAGAAGCGGATATCCGCTATTATCAAGCATAAAAAACTCCCTGTGAGCCCAGACGTCGGCGCTGTCGCCTGACACGAAAAGCGGGATATCACCGATTATCGACACTCCGCGTTCGTTTGCGTATTTTTTTACCGCGCTCCATTGGGAGAAAAAGCGGTACTGTTCACGCTTTATGCGCTCTATATCGTCCGAAAACTCCTTTTTGATATTGTCCAAGCTTGTCCTGTCGCGGTATTCGCGCGGCCATTCCTGCCAGGGCTTGTTAAATCGGTTATGGAGTATCGCGTAAAGCGCAAAATCGTCGAGCCAGCAACGGTTTTCTGCGCAGAAGCGCTCATATCTGCTGTCAGTAACGGACGCGGTATCGTCAATCAGATCGATGTTACCGGCAAACGCCGAGCAGCTTGTATACGGCGAGCCGAAAGCATCCGGAGGATTCAGCGGCAGTATCTGCCACAACTTTTGCCCGGAGGCGGCGAGAAAATCGATAAATTTAAACATATCTCGCCCAAGAACAGGGAAATCGGAGGCTGTCGGAACGGAGGTGACATGGCACAGTATCCCGGCTGAGCGCATAAGCGGTTTCCGCGGCAGCGGAGAATCGGTAAAATATATGACCGCCGGAGAAAGCGGCTCAAGCGTCACCTCTAGATTGCTGCCCGTAGTATCGATCCGCCGCGTATGTAGCAGGTCGAGTGCATATTTCCCATATTTCTCGACGTTTAACTCGGCGTTTCCGTATTTGTTTACATTCACTAGCGTGAGGATCGTGTCGCCGTCTTTTCGACGCAGACAGCCGAACACATTGCGACCGAACGCAAGCGGCGTAAAATCGCCGTCAATAAGCGTGCCGTACTCGTGCCACAGGTGCGATATGAAGCGAAAATGCTCGACAAGCTGCATATCCTCGCGCCCCCATGGGAAACCGGCGCGGTTGAACGGATCCTCGTACCCCTGCATCCCGGCTTCATCGCCGTAATATATGCACGGGACTCCGGGGATCGTAAACTGTATAAGAGACAGCAGGATAAGCCGCTTCTTCGCAAGTTCATAAATATCGTCGGGCAGGCGGAAATCACGCTTGTCTTCCGCGCTGTCAAGCTCCGGCGCTTCGCCTAAAACGGTGATTATACGCCGCGTATCGTGCGTGCCGATGAGATTTAAATTCGCGTAAAAATGCTCCGGCGGATAATTTTCGTATAGAGACATGAGTCTGCGGCAGAAGCTTTCCGCGTCGCCGTTTATGATAAAATCAACAGCCGCGTCGCGAAACGGGTAATTCATTACCGACTGAAGCTCGCCGCCGTATAAATACTCGCGCTGCTCGCCGTGGCTGAACTTGTTGCTCGCATCCTCCCATACCTCGCCGAGCAGAAGGGAATCGGGATCCGTTTCCGTCATCGCGCGGCGTACGCCCTTTATAAAATCGTCCGGCAGCTCGTCCGCGACGTCGAGTCTAAAACCCTTTATACCGCGCGATATATAGCGGCGTATCACGCTGCCTTCATCGCTGTAAATGAAGCGGGAGTACCACTTGTCGTCTTCATTGACGTTTGGCAGATCAGTTACGCCCCACCAGCAGTCATATTTATCGGGAAATTCCTCAAAATTGTACCACCTGTAATATGGAGAAGCTTCGCCCTGATATGCGCCCACGGAGTCAAAATTGCCATATTTATTGAAATACACGCTGTCAGCGCCAGTGTGGCTGAACACCCCGTCGAGTATTATACCGATACCGAGCTTTTTCGCCTCATTTATCAGGGCGTCGAGCGCTTTGTCGCCGCCGAACGTCTCGTCGACATGCATATAGTCAGAGGTGTCGTATTTATGGTTGCTTGGAGATTTGAAAATAGGATTCAAGTACAGCGCGGTGACGCCAAGGCTTTTGAGATACAACAGCTTTTCCGTTATGCCGGTAAGATTACCGCCGTAAAAATCCCAGCTTGATATACTGCCGTCGGGATTTTTCGAGTAAAACGGCGTTTCGTCCCAGTTTTCGCGGACGTATCTGCCCGGACCGCGGTGAGCGGGGGGGAGAGCTGCGTTTTGCTGGCACTCTCGCCAGTCGTGCCCGCGGAAAAACCTGTCGGGGAATATTTGATACACAACGGCGTTTTTATACCAGTCGGGTATATGGTCCGGACGATATACGGTTACCTGCCATGACGGAGGCTCATGCTCGTAAATTTTGCCAACACCGCCGAGATTCGTACCGTCCGCGCCGTAGTAGACGCGACCTTTGTCGGGCAAGTCGATGATAAAATAGTACCATACTAAAACGGCGTAGTCCGGCATGGGGACGACGGCAGAGCAGACGTTATCTTCGCCGTTGTACTGCATTGGGACGACCGTCTCGCCTTTGCCGTTTTCCCATAGCCGGACAAGGCATTTGCTGCCGTATGGAGCCGTAAGCGATAATTTTACCGTACTGCCCGTTACCGCCGCCCCGAAAGGGCGGCGGTATTTTATATCGTAGGAATTATGAAAGACAGCGCTCATTTTAAAAGCTCCGTATACATGTCGATATACTGTTTAGCAGAGGCGCTCCATGAGAAGTCCTTATTCATCGCGCGGACGACCATCGCTTCCCATTCGGCGCGGTTTTTGTGATACAGCGTCACAGCGTCCTTCAGCGTAAACAAAAGCTCATGTGCGTTATAATTTGCAAAGCTGAATCCTGTGCCGGTATGCTCGTATTTATTATATGGCTCGACGCTGTCCCGGAGCCCGCCGGTCTCGCGCACTACGGGCAGCGCGCCATAGCGCATGGCAAACATCTGCGAAAGACCGCACGGCTCAAACAGCGACGGGACGAGTATCATATCTGCGCCGGCGTATATGAGATGCGACAGCTCTTCGTCGAAATATATCCCGGCGGCAAACTTGTCCGGCATGTCGGCTGCGAGCTGCCTGAATGCACGCTCGTATTTTTCGTCTCCAACTCCTAAAACTACGAACTGCACGCTATCCTCCATAAATTCGCGTATAATGTGCAGCACAAGATCAAGCCCTTTCTGTTCGGTCAAGCGGCTTACTATACCGATAAGCGGTGTCCTCGCGCGTTTTTTAAGTCCCAGCCTTTTCTGAAGAGCGGCTTTGTTCGCCGCTTTCCCTGATATATCGTCCGCACTGTAATGCTTGTGTATCATCGCATCGGACTGCGGGTCGTATATCGATGTATCGATACCGTTCAATATGCCGCGCAGGAGGTGCTTTCGACTGCGGAAAACGTCATCGAGCTTTTCGCCGTAAAAGGCAGTGCATATCTCCTCTGCATATGATGGGCTCACGGTAGTGAGCGCGTCGCTGCAGCACACTCCGCCCTTGAGGTAATTCAGTCCGTCGGCGCAAAAGAGCCCTGCATGCTCCGCCTCTTCATCGGAAAGCCCCAGCACGTCGCCCGTGCACCAGCGGGAAAACTGTCCCTGGAATTTAAGGTTGTGGATCGTAAATACCGTTTTGATGTTCTGATATACGCCGGTGCGGCTGCGCGTTTTGAGATATACGGGTGTCAGCGCCGTGTGCCAGTCGTTGCAGTGTATGATATCAGGTACAAAATCCGGCAGATGCGGGATGCAGTCGAGTACCGCTTTTGCGAAAAAGGCGATACGCTCTCCATCATCATAATACCCGTACGGCTGCGGGCGCTTGAAGTAATATTCGTTGTCGATAAAATAGCATGTGACGCCATCCAGCACAAGCGTTTCGATCCCGCAGTACTGGTGCCGCCAGCTCAGATCCATGTAAAAATCGGCGACATGCGTCATCTGTGATTTATACATTTCAGGGATGGAATCAAACTTTGGCATGATGAGGCGCACGTCGGCGCCCTCGTTTACCAGAGCCTTTGGAAGGCTTCCGGCGACGTCGCCAAGTCCGCCTGTTTTCATGAACGGGGCGGCTTCAAATGCGGCGTAAAGTATTTTCATGAATATACCTCCTTTACAGGTTGCTCCTCTTTTCGATGACTATCGGATTATCGCGGCTGCCAAACAGCTTGACGCCGGGTTGTATATGCACGTATTTATCGCATATCACGTTTTCAAGACAGACGTTGCGACCTATTACGGAGTGCGCCATTATTATACTGTTTTTTATTGCCGCTCCACGCTCGATCGTCGCATCGCGGAAGACTATGCAGTTTTCAACGTCCCCGTCTATAATGCAGCCGGAGGATATGATGGAATTGCGAACGCGCGCACTCGGCAGGTATTTTGCCGGCGCGGAATCCTGCGCCTTGGTGCTTATCTGACGCTCCGGAATAAACAGCTCGTCTCTTACGTTTTCGTCCAGCAGATCCATGCTGCAATCCATATATGTTTTAAGCCCGTCGATCGTGCCGGCATAGCCGTCAAATTCGTACGCATAGACCTTTACTGTACTGAGCGTCTCGGATATCGTATCCATAAGGTCCAGATACGGTAAAGCCTCATACCATTTCAAGTAATTTAAAAGCATTTCACGATTTATTATGAGCGCGTCAAGAAAACGGCTGCCGTAAAAGTCCTGCTTATGTATGATATTTGTAACTCTGCCGTGATTGTTTATATCAAGGAATAGGTCCCCGGAATCACAAGGCGTGTCGCTTTTTTTGTAAATGAGCGTAATGTCGGCTCCGCTTGCCTCATGCTGGCGTGCGATGCTTCGATAGTCGATGTTGAATATCTTGTTGCTGCCGCTTATGACTATGAGATCGCCGCTGCCGCGGGTGACAAAGGGCTTGTTCGCGATAAAATCACGTAGCAAAAATTTACTGTGTGTCGTTTTAAATCCGTATATGGTGCCGGGCAGGAAGAAAAAGCCGCCTACCTTGCGGTATTGGTTCCACTCCTTACCGCCGCCAAGGTGATCCATAAGCGAGCGGTACATATACGGCATGATGATGCCGACCGTGCGGATATCTGAGTTTTTCATATTAGAGAGCGGAAAATCGACCAGCCGGTATCTTCCACCGAAGGGGAGAGAGGCAAGAGTACGGTCGGAGACAAGAGAGCCGAGGGAGTCCTCGTTATAATTTGTGCAGATGATCGCCATTATATCTTTCATTGCCGCATATCCTCCTTTTAAGCGCTCGCAAAATGCTCTTTATCGCCGATAAGAGCTATTTTGCTATCTTTATTTCCGCCGCAGAAGCAGGCGTTTTTCTCTATAACGGCTTCCTCGCCGACGATGGCGCGTATGACGCGCGCGTTTTCCTCGATTACCGCGCCGGGAAGCAAAATGGAATCTTCAACAAGAGCGCCTTCGCCGATACTGACGTCTGTGCTCACGATCGAATTTTTGACCGTGCCGAGTATTGTGCTTCCGTTGCAGACGATGCTCCGCTCGACAAGTGCGTTTTTGCCGATATAATGCGGCGGGAAAACGTTTGAATTTGAAAACACACGCATGTCGCTGTCGAAGATATTGAAAGCAGGCTCAGGCTCCAGCAGGTTCATTTGAGCTTCATAATAGCTCTCGATAGTCCCAACGTCCTGCCAGTAGCCGTTAAAGCGGTGCGCAAAAACAGGCTTGCCCTGGCTCAGTAAACGCGGGATGATGTCCTTTCCGAAATCCTTTGAGGAGTTCGGGTCGTCGTGATCCTCCAAAAGCACCTGTTTTAAGACGTCCCACCTGAATATGTAAATGCCCATTGAGGCGAGCGTGCTGTCAGGATTTTTCGGCTTTTCTGAGAATTTTGTGATCTTCATATTCTCGTCGACGCTCATTATGCCGAAGCGGTGAGCCTCCTTTATATCCACATCTATGACGGCGACAGTCATCGCCGCATCGCTCTTGATATGGAATTGAAGCATGTCGTTATAATCCATTTTGTAGATATGATCGCCGGATAGGATAAGAACGTGCGTAGGGTCATATTGCTCAATAAAATCGATGTTGTGGAATATGGCATCGGCAGTGCCCTTGTACCACTCTCCGCCGACCTCCGTTTCAAACGGGGGAAGGATATGCATGCCGCCGTCGGGCGAGTCGAGATCCCATGCCGACCCGTTTGCAAGATAGGCATTCAAAACAAGCGGCTTATACTGCGTCAAAACGCCGACGGTATCGATATTTGAGTGGATGCAATTAGAGAGGCTGAAATCAATTATCCTGTATTTGCCGCCGAAAGCGACGACCGGCTTAGCTGTTTTTCTTGTTAGTGCGCCCAGACGGCTGCCTTGACCGCCTGCGAGAAGCATGGCAATACATTCCTTTTTTCTCATTTATTTAGACCTCCTTTGTAAATTACGCTTTGGCTGATCAACCTATACGATGCGCGGAAAGCCGCTTTTACAGCTTCCATATATCGGCGGCATATTCCGCAATAGTGCGATCGCTTGTGAAATATCCCGCTTTTGCTATATTCACCGCTGCCATCGAATACCATTTTTCCGGTGAGGATGAATAGATTTTAAGAGCTTTTTCCCATGTGCTGAAATAGCTTGCAAAGTCCTTCAGTACGAGATATTCGTCGTTATCCTGAAGCAGAGCGTTTCTGATGTTCCAGAAGGCGCATCCCGACTTGTCGAAAAAGCCGTTTACAAGCTGGTCTATTACAAGGCGAAGATCATTGTTTCCGGAATATTCCGCGAATGAGGAATACCCGTTTGCATGCAGGGACATCGCCTCGTCAGCCAAAACGCCGAACGTAAATATATTATCGTTTCCGACGAGATTCAGTATCTCAACATTCGCTCCATCGACCGTACCGAGCGTTACGGCGCCGTTGAACATGAATTTCATATTGCCGGTGCCGCTTGCCTCTTTACCGGCGGTCGATATCTGCTCGCTTATATCTGCTGCGGGATAGATAAGCTGCGCGGAGGATACGTCGAAGTTTTCAAGGAATACGACCTTGAGCTTCCCGTCCATGTCAGGGTCTGAATTTATAATATCCGCTACGCTGCAATACAGCTTTATCGTCTCCTTAGCGAAAGTGTAGCTCTGCGCCGCCTTGCCGGACATAATGAACGTGCACGGCGGTATATCAAGGTGAGGATCTGCTTTAAGCTTATTGTAGACATTCATGATCTTGAAGATATGGAGAAGCTGCCGCTTATATGCGTGTATACGCTTTACATGGATGTCGAAAACGGAGTTCGGGTCGACTTTGATATGGTTTTTATCCGATATAAATTTTGCCAGACGGCACTTATTTTCATATTTGACCTGCTGCAGCCCATCCAAAAAAGCCGCATTATTTTTAAAATCGAGCAGCGCTTCAAGATCAGCTGGGTCAGCGATCCACGAATCTCCGATATATTCTGTCAGCAAACGCGTAAGACCCGGATTTGACTCGACAAGAAAGCGGCGGTGGCTTACGCCGTTTGTCTTATTGTTGAATTTATCCGGCATAAGACTGTAAAATTCCTTTAATGTGTCCTTTTTGAGTATCTCGCTGTGAAGAGATGCAACACCGTTTACGGAATGGCTGCCGATTACGGAGAGATTTGCCATTTTTACCTGCCCGTCCCACAATATGGCTGTTGCCGCCATAAGCGCATCGGCGTCGGGAAGCGAGCGATCGAAACTCTCAAGATACCGGCGGTTGATCTCCTCTACGATCATATAAACGCGCGGCAGCAGCTCTGAAAACAGAGACACCGGCCATTTTTCAAGCGCCTCCGGCAAAACCGTGTGATTGGTGTATGAAACAGAGCGCGTTACGATATCCCACGCCTCATCCCACGGAAGC
>CALWWO010000054.1 GCA_944385265.1 uncultured Oscillospiraceae bacterium | reverse complement strand
GCAAGGAAGGTCTTGTTTGACGAATGTGCGATTTCATTTTTGAACATAAAGAAAGACAGCGTAAAAAGCATTTCTGCCTTCTACGCTGTCTTTTGGCCTTTGCAACGCCCATAAGCTGTATTTCAATATTGTTTTCAAATTACTGCCTTATATGGCGTTAGCAAATACATGTCCCGTTTTTGCGTGGGTAAGACTTGGGTATCGTATAATGGACAGCACGGAAAAGCTACAGGGAATTGGTCAGAAAAATTTTCTCGTCAAGAACGGATTTGTCATTTTCTTGAATAATGCCAAATTTGCAGAGCGAGGCTATTTCAAACAGCTTTTCGCCGTCTATGCCGATAAGGTTGTCGATTTTGTCGATAAGCGCTTCGGCGTCTTTGTGGAATGAGGATATCGTTATGAAAACCCCGCGGGAGCCCTGCTCGGCGCATACGGCGCCGTAGAATTCACGTATATCCTTTGAAGTCATGATCGCGCGGCGGTTTTTCATCTGCATAAGCGTTTTTTCACGAAATCCGAGCCAATCGGTAGTTTCAATGATGCCGTCGATACCGCCGTCGTTAGAGCCGCCGATAACGCTCGCTTTTGTGATCGTTTTGCCGCAGATATTCTTATAATAGAATGATATGAGTTCAACTGCATAAACCTCAAACCACTCGCCGCCTTTTATATGTACGGCGTTGATGTAACAGTCGAATAAATCATCGGAGGTCTTCGACTTGTTGAGATAATAGCCGAGCTCCGTGTTCGGCAGATGAGACGCCGGCGGCAGGATATAGCCGGATTTTGTGCGGATGACGCGGTTTTCCTGCTCAAGCCGCGCAAGGACGTTGCCCATAAGCGCGCGGATATTGTTCGACGTATCGTTTAAAGGACGAAATTCCTCCTCTGCCATTTTGTATATCTTCTGCTTTGTAAGCGCTTTTGAAGGCGAGAGGATGGACAGCAGGTATTCGACCGCATCGTCATAGTCCAGAATCTGCTTCATCGTGGTCTGGACGAACATCTGCCCGATCTCATTTTCATAGATGTCGTTTTCACGGAGCATAGCGGTGAGCAGCGTGCCTATACGCGACTTGGTTTGAATGACAGTGCCGCCGGAGGACAAGTCCTTATGCTCCTCCATAGTGAAATTGAAGTTCGAGATGCACGCTTCGATAAGCTCTTTACGTCGAAGACCCGGATTTGCGGAAAGCTCTTCAAATATCAGCTTTTTGATTTGTTTGTCAGATGAGTTAATGTTCAATTTAGCCATAAAAACCTCCGTATAGATGTCTGCCCAAAAAATTCGTACCGGCAATATATACTATTATATAACATATTGTAGTATAATGCACCAGAAAAACAAGCGGATGATGCAAGATTTACAATAATGTAAAGATTGTGCTATAATATCCACTGCGTGGATATTATACTCTGATTTAAGCCCTTTTCCTCGCCGCATTCGCGGCAACCGGAAAAGACGGCACATTATACCATAACGTCTTCGCCGTTATGGCATAATATCCACTGCGTGGATATTATACTCTTCTGATTTAAGCCCTTTTCCTCGCCTGTTGTTGGACAACCGAAAGGGATGACGCATTATAGCATACCGGCGCAGCCGTTACGGTATAATGTCCGCGTTAAAAACTGCGGTTTGGATAAGACGATACGGACATGACGGCGTGACCTTACGCAGCCGCGCTGAAAATATTTCATAGGTTTGAGAATTAAGACCAGAATGGTGAATCAAAGATGATAGATCTTTCAGTAAAGCGTGTAGTAAAAGCTTTTGAAGAAAATAATAATATACTTGACGGAATATCCTTCGAGGTGTACGAGGGCGAACATATAGGCATACTCGGAAAAAACGGCGCCGGCAAAACGACGCTTTTCCGCCTGATATCGGGCGAGCTGGAGCCGGACGAGGGAGATATAGTCATGCCGGCGGGAAAAAGAGCCGGCATACTTACACAGATACCGAAATATCCGCCTGAGTTTACAGGCGAGGATGTACTTAAAACGGCGCATGACAGGATATATAAGCTGCAGCGCCGTATCGAGGAGCTCGCGGTCAGAATGGCTGACGACGCTTCGCCGGAGATACTGCGCGAGTACGACAGACTGTCGGCTGAGTTTGAGAGGCTCGGCGGATACGAGCTGGACAGGCTGAGAAATACGGTTGCAAACGGGCTTATGATACCTCAAAAGCAGCGCGAGCAGCTTTTTGATACGCTGTCCGGCGGGGAAAAAACACGGCTCAATCTCGCGCGGCTGATACTCGAAGATACGGATATACTGCTGCTTGACGAGCCGACGAACCATCTCGATATGAAGGCGGCTGAGTGGCTTGAGGAATATCTTGTAAAATTCAAGGGTACGGTCCTTGCAATATCGCACGACAGATATTTTCTTGATCGTGTCGCAACGCGGACGATAGAGATAGTAAACGGCAAAGCCGAGATATATAACGGCAATTACAGCTTTTTTCTGCATGAAAAGCAGAGACGGTTGGACGAACAGCAGAAGCAGTACGAAAAGCAGCAAAGCGAGATAAAGCGGCTTGAGGAGGCGCGCGACAGGCTGTATCAGTGGGGTACGGGCAATAAAAGGCTTATGAAAAAATCGTTTGCCATCCAAAGCCGTATAGACAGGATGGATAAGGTAGAGCGCCCGCAGGCAGAGAAAAAGATGAAAGCGAAATTCTCGGAAAGAGAATTTTACGGCGACGAGGTAATGACGATAAAAGGGCTGTCAAAAAGCTATGACGGAAGAAAACTGTTTGACGGAGTCGAGCTGACCGTAACGGGAGGAGAGAGAATAGCGCTCATCGGCGACAACGGTACGGGAAAATCGACTCTGCTTAAAATAATCGTCGGCGAGGAGAGAGCCGATACGGGATATGTCAAAATAGGACCGGCAGTCAAAATGGCGTATCTGCCCCAGGTGATAAAATTTAAAAATCCGTACAGGAACGTACTGGATACGCTTATAATGGACGAGAATTTCCAGCCGCAGGAGGCAAGAGATCGCCTCGGAGCGTTCAAGTTTTCAGGTGAGGACGTGTTCAAGCCGGTGTCGCAGCTCTCCGGCGGAGAGCAAAGCCGGCTCCGTATGTGCATACTCATGCGCCGTGACATAAACCTTCTGATACTTGACGAGCCGACAAACCATCTGGACATAATTTCAAGAGAGTGGATAGAGGAAGCTGTCGAGGGCTACGAGGAGGCGTTGCTTTTCGTGTCGCACGACAGGTATTTTATAAATCGATTTGCGACGCGCATATGGGAGCTTGAGGGCGGCGTGATACATGATTTCCGCGGGACGTTTGAGCAGTACCGGGAGTATAAGGCGCGAACAGAGGATCTTAGACAGGCGGAGAAGGAAAAAGAGGCGCGGCAGGAAAAGAAGCCAAAGCCCAAAAAGCAAAAGCCCGTTTCGGTTGAGCGCCAGATTACCAAGGTGGAGAACGCCATAGCCGGATTAGAACAGGAAATAGCTCTTATAGACAGCCAAATGGAGGAATTTTCATCCGATTATGAAAAGCTGATGGAGCTTGAAAGCGAGAGAGCTCAAAAAGAAGCGCAGCTTGAAGAGAAGATGGAGGAATGGGAACGGCTTTCCGAAAGCCTTTAGAAAACAATGAGGGATATCGATAAAAAGATAGCGTATGTCGCGCGGCTGGGCTGCCCGGCGTTGCCGACAGCGGCGGGGATCGCGCTCAGATACGCGTCGAAAAGCTACATGATACTCGGCAATATGCTCATAGGAGCAGGTGCTGTAATGCTCGCATTTTGCGCTTTGAAGACGATTGCGGCGCAAAATGAGCGCATTTATAGGATCGTAAGCAGCATCCTTGCCTGCGCGGCGATAATGTTCTGTTTTGCGTTTGCAGCTACAGAGGCGGCGGTGATATACAGCAGTAAAACGGCTGAGCGCGCCGCTGGTATCGATGGGATAAAGGCTGATTATCTAATCGTCCTCGGCGCCGGCGTCGAGGGGTTTGGACCGTCGGATATCCTGCGTTTTCGTCTGAATACGGCGCTTGAATATTTAAAGCTGCATCCCGATACGATATGTATAGTGTCAGGCGGATATACTACGAGCGCCGAAATGTCGGAGGCAGCGTGCATGTCTGAGTGGCTTATAGAGCGCGGGATATCTTCAGAGCGGATCATAGAAGAGGAAAAAGCTCAGGATACGTATCAAAACATCAAATTCTCATACGACGTAATAAATGATGGAAGCGAGAATACTGTCGCCATAGTGACAGGCGATTATCATGTTCTGCGCACGGAACTGATGGCGAAACTTCAGGGACATGTCCCGATAATGATAGGGGCTGATACCGAGGGCGCGCTTGTAAAGGCAAATTTCTACGCGCGAGAAGTGTTCGCACTGTGGAACAGGCTGATTTTCGGTTACGAAACTATATAGAAAGACAAGCGGAATCTTATTTGAGCAAAGTGGGGCAAAGGCGGTGGACGCAAAAATGTCAGCCGCCTTTTTTGACGATCCATGCCGTTCAAAACGCGTTTTTTTACGCGAAAGCTCCTTAAAGAATCAATCGCACCGGCATTGCATATATATTTTACAGGTCATAGACTTAGGCGGCGGCGCATATATTTACATTTAAAGATCGCGCTTTTGGAGGTGGATATGTTATGCAGTGCAGAATAGCTGAATTCAGGTGCAAAGAGGTAATAAATATATGTACAGGCATGAGGATGGGCTTTGTGTGCGACGTGGTGGTAAACGTCACGTCAGGGCAGGTGCTGGCGATAGTTCTGCCAGGACCGTACCGGTTTTTCGGTCTGTTCGGCAGAGAGGACGACTATGTAGTCCCGTGGGATTGTATCAGAAGGATAGGCGACGATATAATACTCATAGAGGTAAATGGGAACTTTAAAAGGGAAAAACGCCAGCGCAGATCATTTACATAAATAAAACATGGGAAAGACATAAAAAAACTTGCAATTTAGGAAAGTGTTTGCTATAATTTTTAGGCACTACGCACACGGGCGGACTTTTTGCTTTGTGCCGTTTGGTTGGCAGAAGGGAAGAAGCCTGTGGAGGTAAAAACAAAATTAGGAGGAAAATAAAATGGCAGTAGTAGCAATGAAACAGCTTTTGGAGGCCGGCGTGCATTTCGGTCACCAGACAAGAAGATGGAATCCGAAGATGGCTCCGTATATCTATATGGAACGTAACGGAATCTATATCATCGACTTGCAGAAGACAGTCAAAAAGCTTGAAGAGGCATATAATTTCGTGCGTGATATCACGGCGAACGGTGGCTCTATCCTGTTTGTCGGTACGAAGAAGCAGGCACAGGAAGCCGTAAAGGAAGAGGCGGAGCGCGTTGGTATGTATTATGTAAACGCCCGCTGGCTCGGCGGAATGCTTACGAACTTTAAAACAATGCGTACCCGTATCGACAGGCTCGCTCAGCTCCGCAAAATGCAGGAGGACGGTACGTTCGATATGCTGCCGAAGAAAGAAGTAAGCAAGCTCACAAACGAGATATCAAAGCTTGAAAAATATCTCGGCGGCGTTAAAGAGATGAAAAAGCTCCCGTCGGCGCTGTTCATCGTCGATCCCCGCAAGGAGAGAAACGCTATCGCCGAGGCGAGAAAGCTCCATATTCCGATAGTCGCTATCGTAGATACAAACTGCGATCCTGATGAAGTGGATTATGTCATCCCGGGAAATGACGACGCTATCCGTGCTATAAAGCTCATTTCGCAGACGATGGCAAACGCTGTTGTAGAAGGCAGACAGGGCGAGGACGCCGCTGAAGAAACTGAAGCAACTGATGTCGAAGAGACAGTCGCGGAAACCGTTGCAGAGGAAGTTGCTGCAGAAGAGGCTCCGGCACAGGAAGCGGCAGCCGAATAATTTAAACGAGATCAACAATAGATAAAACGGAGGAAGAATCATGGCATTTACAGCTAAAGACGTAAAAGAGCTTAGAGAAATGACCGGCGTTGGAATGATGGACTGCAAAAAGGCGCTCACAGCTTCCGACGGCGATATGGATAAAGCCATTGAATGGCTTCGCGAAAAGGGACTTGCCGCTTCTCAGAAGAAGGCAGGGAGAATAGCAGCCGAGGGTATGGCGTACGCCGCAGTTATAAACAACGTCGGCGTCGTAGTTGAGGTAAACGCAGAGACGGATTTTGTCGGCAAAAATGAAAAATTTGTCGATTTCGTCAAGGGCGTAGCGCAGACCGTCGCAGATAAGGCTCCTGCTGACCTTGACGCGCTCATGGCGTGCGAATATCTTGATACCGGCAGAACGGTTACAGAGCAGCAGCAGGAAATGGTCCTCGTTATCGGCGAGAATATAAAGGTCCGCCGCTTTGCAATGTATACAGACGGTCTGTCAGTACCTTATAACCATGCCGGCGGCAAGATAGGCGTGCTTGTGAATATCGACACCGACATCGCCGACACTGAGAAGGTAGTAGAGCTCGGTAAGGACATCGCAATGCAGATAGCCGCGATGAATCCGCAATTCCTCGACAAGTCAGACGTTGACGCGGAGACTATAGAAAAGGAGAGAAATATCCTTCTTATCCAGGCGAAGACAGAGAATGAACAAGCCGCGAAGCCGAAGCCGGACGCTATAATCGAAAAGATGGTTGAAGGTCGTATCGGCAAGTATTACGAAGAGAACTGCCTGCTTCAGCAGAATTTCGTAAAAGGCGACAAGATATCCGTCGGGAAGCACGTGGCTGAGGTCGCGAAAGAGCTCGGCGGTAAGATCGTCGTGAAGGGATATGTCCGCTTTGAAAAGGGCGAGGGCATTGAAAAGAAGCAGGAGGATTTCGCAGCCGAAATCGCTTCCATGGTAAAATAAAATTGCTTATATAACGCCAAAAGGAGAGCAGGTATACTTGCTCTCCCTTTTTTATATATGACTTTTACCGGTATACTATATAAGACTCAAAAGCCCGTCAAAGCGTGAGACTGACATATCAGGAGTGTCGACCGTACCAAAACCGTACGATGCATGGATAAACGGTATACCGGCGGCTTTCGCCGCGTCGCAATCGCTCTGTATATCGCCGATATAAACGGCTCCGTCAAGACAGTTGCGCTCTATAATAAGGCTTATGTTCTGCCATTTTTGTAAGCCTGTTCCGCCAAAGGACTCAAAATCGATAAAAAATTCTGCGAGCCCGGATTTTTTTAGAAAGAGCTCGATATACCCGCATTGACAGTTGCTCACTATGTAAAGCCCGAAATGTTCGGCGAGCGTCTTTACCGTTTCGCATACGCCGGGGTATATAAAATCACAGCGCGCCTGCGTAAGTGTGTTCACCTCCGCATCGGAGCAGCGGCGCATAAGCTCCGGAAGCTTCGCCTGAGAGATATTCGGAAACAACGTGGATATAATGTAATCCATTGGCTTACCGAAAAGCTTTTTCAGCTCATCGGCAGTTATATCGCGCTGCAGCCCAAAATCGCGTGCCGCGCGCGTCCACGCCGCCGCGACGAGCGGAGTCGAATCCCAAAGCGTCCCATCAACGTCAAAAATCAGATTTTTGATATCCATAATTTTATCATCACCTAATTTTAAGGGAATTGCGTTAAATCTGCAATTCCCTTATCTTATGTAAAATATGTAATACGGCGAATCAATCAAGCGAGAAATCCTCTTCTGAAAGCTCGTCGGTCTTAAGCTTTAAATGAACGGGAGGCTCGCGCTTTAACGGATCGTATTTAAATTTTCTGCATTTACCAGCCGATGAGACAATACCTTTTTTGATGCATATTACCTCGTCGGGGCTTATTCTGCCGCCAAAGGTGCAGTAAGAGCAGGACGGCTCGATTTTCTTATTGAATAACAATTTACTACCTCCGCAAAATACTGTCATATACGAATAAAGATATTATACAGTTCCGTATGTCATTTTTCCACTGTTTTTTGTCGATCAACAGCTTTTTTTATAGGATAAAATAAAAATGAGGCGATAAAAAAGAGAAAGGCGGCGGCCGAAATTATAAATGCGGCTGAAAATGCGGAGGAAAATTTTGTCTCGGCGATATTCTGCACCTGCCCTGCCAGATATACCGAGACCGGTGAATCAAACGAAAGGAATTTCGCAAGCAGGAAGGTGAAAACGGCAGCGATGATCCCATGCAGGAATTTCCCAAAAATATACGGACCGACGCGAAGACCGCTGCCCACTATAAACGATAATACCTGGCAATGCACGGACAGCCCTGCCCAGCCGAGCATAAATGCAGCCATAACAAGGGAGCCCTGAAAATGGTCGGTCACGCTTTTTAGGGACCATACGCCGGAGGATATCTCAAGAAGCCCGGATATTAGCCGTTCTACCCACATCTCGTCGAATCCGACCGGCGACAGCAAAGAGCCTATCACCCCGGCGATCGCGGGCATCACGCCTGTGAGGTCCAAAATTTTTATGAGCACCGTAAAGAAGATAACAAATCCGCATATGTTGAATATCGAGGCGCAGGCGGATTTTACCGATTCGACAAAAGCGGCGTAAAGCGGAAGCCGCGCATCGCTGTACGACGCCTCGATCTTTATCGGAGTGTATGTATTTTTTCCCCAGCCTCTGAAGAGAAGACCGACGCATACGGAGGCGAGCGCATGTGCAAAATAAAGCAAAAGCCCCGTTTTGCTGCTGGAAAAAACGCCCGCGCCGACAGCGCCGAGGATAAAGGCGGGACCGGAGTTATTGCAAAAAGCCAAGAGCCGCTCCGCCTCTGATTTCGAGCAGCATTTGCTGTCGTACAGCGATATCACGGTTTTTGCCCCTATCGGATATCCGCCGATAAATCCGAGGACGAGAGCTACCGAACATTCGCCGCTCACGTTGAACAGAGGGCGCATAATAGGCTCCATAAGTCTGCCGGCGTATGTTGTAAGACCCGTATGTACTGCAAGCGACGACAGTACGAAAAACGGGAAGAGAGACGGTATAATAACATTCCCGCATAATTGAAGACCGGATTTGGCAGCTTCTATGGAATCCTGAGGAAAGGCGATAAGAGCGGCTATGAGCGCGAAAAGCGCCAGACAAATAATCATATCGTAAATTTTTTGCCGCTGAATTATTCTGAACATCAAACGATCACCTCTTATGGATTATATGAGGGATCCGGCTTATTTTTTCCACAGTAAGCATAGATATTAATAAGAAAAAGAGGGAGGGGTATAATTGTCAAAGGGCAAATATAAGCGGAATATTCTGGAAAAAGCCGCCGAGCAATTTGATCTGCCGAGCGAAGCGGCGGCAAATCTGCCTATTATCACGGTGACCGGCTGCCGGAAAATACATATCGAAAATCATCATGGCATTTTGGGTTATACGGATGAAGAAATGACGGTAAATTGCGGCAAAATGATCTTGAAGATAGCGGGCAGCGGATTGGAGCTCAAGGGTATGACAGATGCGGAGATACTCATAGTGGGGACGCTCGATTCCGTGCATTTTGAATACTGATATCAAAGACGGCTGAAAGGTGGAAAAAAGGTGGGTATATTAGACTATATTCTCGGCGAGGTCAGGATAGAGGCGCATTGCCATTCTGCTGAGCGGTTTTTAAACATATGCGCGAATCTTGGAGTAAAATTTAAAAAAAGCGAGAAGCTGGGCGCAGATATCGTAAGAGTGACTGTGCGTCCCGGCGAATACAGGCGTCTTGCGGCAAACGCGCGGAGATACGGGTACGAGATCACGGCGCTTTCAAGAAGCGGCGCCGTCTTCACGGCAAGGAAGCTCAGGCGCAGGTATGTGCTTCTCGGGGGAATGGCGATATGCCTTGCTTTTGTGTGGATCTCGTCGCTTTTTATATGGGAGATAAGCGTAAGCGGCAACGAAGAGATAACCAGTGCGGAGATACTGGCTGGGCTCGATGAGCTTGGCGTGGGGATAGGCACATGCCGCTTTAACATATCGCAGGAGTACATATCGAACGAAATGCTGCAAAGAATAGAAGGGCTTAGTTTTATAGCCGTAAATATAAGCGGAAGCAGAGCGGAGGTAATAGTGCGGGAAGAGAGCAAGACGCCGGAGATAGCGGAGGAAAACGTACCGCAGCTCGTTTACGCGGATAAATCAGGCATAATAACGAAGCTGACCGTCTTTGAGGGCGAGCCGCTTTTTAAAGTAGGAGATACCGTACACGCGGGCGATACGCTGGTATCGGGGATCGCCGGGAGCATATCATCCTGAGAGCGCCTTGTTTCCGCTTCTGCCGAGGTGTATGCAAGGACATGGTATGAACTGTCAGCTCAGATGCCGATGAGCGTGGGCGTCAAGGAATACACCGGCGAGGAATACAACAAATTTGCTCTTATATTGTGCGGTAAAAGGATAAATTTGTATTTTAGTGGTAGAAATACAGATACTGATTGTGATAAAATCATAACGACAGATAGCTTGAGCCTTGGAGACGTGGTGCTGCCGCTGAAGCTCGTCCGCGAGCATGGGCGCGAGTACGTTTTGGAATATTCAGACGCAGATACTGCGAAGGCTGAGGATACGTTAAAGACCGGACTTATTGAAAGACTGGAAAACGAGATAGGAGAAGACGGTGAGATCATAACCTCGGAATTTACAACAGATATTGAAGAAGGACTAATAACGGTAACGATAAAGGCGGAATGCGTTGAGCGTATCGATAAACAGCGAGAGCTCACGGAGGAAGAGAAGCTTTCCGCCGGGGAGGGAGAATACGATGGCGGAGAAAATAATCAGCGTTGACAGATTAGAGCATATAATCAGCGTGTTCGGCTCGTTTGACGAGAATCTGCGCGCTATAGAAAATGAGCTGAAAGTAAAGATAGTGGACCGCGATTCGGAAATAAGGATAGTGGGAGACGAGGAAGCGGTCGCATATGCTGAAAGGACGATAGAGGGGCTTTTGCAGCTCGCAGCCAAGGGTGAGAGCATCAGCATCCAGAATGTCCGTTATATAATAGGGCTTGTAAAAGAGGGCAACGACGATAAAATAGGCGATCTCGCAAGAGACGTAGTGTGCATAACGGCGAAGGGAAAGCCTGTAAAGGCGAAGACTTTAGGGCAAAAAAAGTATATAGACGCTATAATGAACAATACGATCACGCTTGGCATAGGACCTGCGGGAACAGGCAAAACGTACCTTGCGGTCGCAGCGGCTGTTGCGGCGTTCAGGTCAAAATCAGTAAACAGGATAATACTTACAAGACCGGCGGTCGAGGCAGGGGAGCGGCTCGGCTTCCTGCCCGGCGATCTGCAGAGTAAGGTAGACCCGTATCTGCGCCCGTTGTATGACGCGCTTTTTGATATGCTCGGCGCAGAGACGTATAATAAGTATCTTGAACGCGGGAATATAGAGGTCGCGCCGCTTGCCTACATGCGCGGGCGGACGCTTGACGATTCGTTTATAATACTTGACGAGGCGCAGAACACATCGCGCGAACAGATGAAGATGTTTTTGACGAGATTAGGCTTTGGCTCAAAGATAGTCATAACGGGCGACGTGACGCAGATAGATCTTCCCGCAGATAAGGCGAGCGGGCTTAAAGAAGCGATGCGTATATTAAACGGCGTGGAGGATATAACCATATGCCAGTTAACGAGAGCCGACGTGGTGCGCCATGCGCTTGTCCAGAAAATAATCGAAGCGTATGAAAAAAACGAAATCCGTCAGGAAAATCAAAATAAAAACCAGAAGAAGCAAAACTCGGGCAGGAGAAAATAGCGTATGCGCATTACCAATAGAGTGAGGATAAAATATAACGGGCACAGGGCGGCGCGCAGATATAAATATCTGTTTCGCGAATGCGTAAACACCGTGCTGGAATGCGAAAATGTTACCGTACCGTGCTGGGTGGATGTGACGATCACGGATAACGATGGGATACAGAAACTGAACAGACGGTTTATGAGCAAAGACCGACCGACCGACGTTTTGTCATTTCCGCTGCAAAATATAAAAGCTGGAAAGTTTTCGTACAGCGTCGGCGATCTGGATATAAAGACGGGCAGACTGCCGCTCGGAGATATAGTGATCTCGTGGGAGCGCGCAAAAGAGCAGGCACACGAATACGGACATCCGCTGAAGCGCGAAATAGCGTATCTCACAGTTCATTCGATGCTCCATCTTCTCGGCTATGATCATATGGACGAGGGCGAAGAGAAAAAGCTTATGCGAAGCCGCGAAGAGACGGCGCTCGCTAAAATGGGGATAACAAGAGATTAAACGAAAGAAACGGTATGAAAATATGATTACGAAAACAGCAATGATATCCATAATAGGCAGACCTAACGTCGGCAAATCTACGCTTACAAACGCGCTTGTCGGTGAAAAGGTAGCCATAGTTACGCCAAAACCGCAGACAACGAGAAACAGAATATTCGGCGTTGTAAACAGCGGCGATACGCAGATAATCCTTATGGACACACCAGGGTTTCATAAGGCGCGGACAAAGCTCGGAGATTATATGGTGAAGGTAGTGGCGGACAGCGTCGCTGACGTTGACGCAATAGCGCTGCTTGTCGAGCCGGTAAACAATATCGGCACGCAGGAACGGCTGCTGATCGAGCGCATAAAGCAATCTGGGGTACCGTCGATACTTGTGATAAATAAGATAGATACAGTGAAGAAAGAGGATATCCTCGCCGTTATCCAGACATATTCTCAGGCGCATAGCTTTGACGCGGTAGTGCCGATCTCCGCAAAAAAATCGGACGGGCTTGAAGCGCTCCTCGAAGAATTTAAAAAATTCGCGGAGGAGGGACCGCAGCTTTTCCCGGACGACATGGTCACAGATCAGCCGGAACGTCAAATAGTGGCTGAGATAGTGCGAGAGAAGCTGCTTTTGTCGCTTGACAGGGAGATACCGCACGGCACGGCGGTCGAGGTCACAAAATTTTCAGAGCGGGATAACGGCATAATCGATCTCGACGTTACGATATACTGCGAAAAAGCGAGCCATAAGGGCATAATCATCGGCAAGAACGGGGCGATGCTGAAAAAAATCGGTGAACTTGCGAGAAACGATATAGAGGCGTTTATGGGCACGAAAGTATTTTTGCAGACGTGGGTCAAAGTCAAGGAAAACTGGCGCGACAGCGTCGGGCAGATAAGAAATATGGGATACGTTGAATAAATTTCCTATAATATTTTGATTTCGCATACAAAAACTATAGCCATTAGAACGAAAGAGAAATTGTTCTTGAGGCGGTGATACCGCCGAGGGAGGTTAAAATGACTTCTGATGGAGCGTGGAAACTGTTTAGCGAAACTGGAGATATAATATATTATCTGTTGTATAAAGAGCTTGAACAGATCGAAACAGAGGAAAAAACGGCGTAAGCTTTCAAAGCTTACGCAGAGGTGAGAGATGTACATAACAACAACGGGGCTTGTACTGAGGGAAACGCCTTATATGGAGAGCAGCAGGATACTTACGGTTTTGACTGCCGCCGAGGGAAAAATAACCGTTACCGCAAAGGGAGCGAAGCGCCGGAAAAGCAAAATAGCTGCGTCAACGCAGCTTTTGGCGTTTTCAGAGATGACGCTTTACAGCTCCCGCGGGAGATGGACGCTTACCGACGCCAGAAGCATAGAGCTTTTTGACGGATTGCGAGACGATGTGGAGCTTTTGGCGCTCGGCTCGTATTTTGCCGAGGTGCTGGAGGCGGTGTCGGATGAGGACAGCGTAAATCCGGCGATACTTTCGCTCGGGCTGAACAGCCTTTACGCGTTAAGCGAGAAAAAGCGTGATCCGCAGCTTATAAAAAGCGCGTTTGAAATACGGATAGCGAGCCTTGCGGGATTCGAGCCCTTGCTTGAAGCCTGCTATGAATGCGGGAAAAGCGAGCCGGAAGAGCCGGTGCTGCAACTTAAAGAGGGCGTGCTGTCGTGCAGAAGATGCGCCGGAGATCCGAGACAGTCGGTCGCGCTGTGCCCCGGATCGCTTGCCGCGATGCGCCATATAGTCAACGCGGACGCGAAAAGGATATTTTCGTTCACACTTGGCGGCAATGCGATGGAACGGCTTGCACAGGCAAGCGAGGAATATCTTAAAACACAGCTTGAACGGGAGTTTAAAACACTCTCGTTCTATTACAGTGTTAAAACTTATCCGAAAATGGAGAAAAATACAGATGACGCTTTATGAAAAATCTTTAAATATACTTGAGCTTCCGCAGGTGCTTGAAATGCTTGCGGCGGAGGCTGTCAGCGATTCGGCGAAGGAAGCTGCGCTTAAACTGCGTCCGGTTGACGATAAGTATGAGATCCTGCGTCGGCAGGGGGAGACGACAGCCGCAAAAGAGCAAATGACAGTTAAGGGAAGCCCGTCGTTTTCCGGGGTCAAGGATGTATCGCCGTCGCTGTCGAGAGCGGAGATGGGCGGGATGTTAAATACCGTGGAGCTGCTCGACATAGCCGCGATACTTAAAACCGTCCGAAACGTGCAGACGTATTACAGCGATAAGAAAACTGGAAGAACGGATATAGATTACCTGTTTTCGGGGCTGCGCGCCAATAAATATCTTGAGGAAAAGATAACGACGAGCATCATCGGTGAAGACGAGATATCGGATTCGGCAAGCTCGGAGCTCTCCGATATACGCAGGAAAATGCGCGTCGCCGGCGACAGGGTACGGCAGGCGCTGCAAAAAATAATCACGTCGCCGTCATATGCAAAGGCGCTGCAGGAGCCGATAATCACAATGAGAAACGACAGATATGTCGTCCCCGTAAAGGCGGACCATAAGTCGTCGGTGCCGGGGCTTGTGCATGACATATCCTCATCGGGAGCGACGCTGTTTGTGGAGCCGATGTCGGCAGTGCAGGCGAATAATGAGATACGGGAGCTGCTCGCACGCGAAAAAAAGGAAATAGACCGGATACTTATGGCGCTGTCGGCGGAGGCGGCTGATAGCGCCGGGGAAATAACCCGTGATTTCTCCGTCCTTACAGAACTAGACCTGATATTTGCAAAGGCAAAACTGTCTTTTAAATTAGACGCGGCGGAGCCGGAGATATCGGAAAACGGTGAGATCGTGCTGAGAAGGGCAAGGCACCCGCTGCTTCCGAAAGAAACGGCTGTGCCGATAGACGTGCGCCTTGGCGGCGATAGCGACACTATGGTGATAACAGGACCTAACACCGGCGGTAAAACGGTGACTTTAAAAACGATAGGGCTTTTGTGCATCATGGGACAGTGCGGACTCCATATACCGGCAAATTACGGAAGCGCAGTACCTGTGTTCAGGAAAGTGCTGGCTGATATAGGGGACGAGCAGTCGATAGAGCAGTCGCTGTCCACATTTTCCGCGCACATGACAAATATAGTGAAGATACTTGAGGAATGCGGCGAGAATACGCTTATACTGTTTGATGAGCTCGGCGCAGGCACCGACCCGGTGGAGGGCGCGGCGCTTGCGATAGCGATAATCGAATATGCGCGTCAGATGGGAGCGAAAATAGCGGCGACGACGCATTATGCAGAGCTTAAGCTCTATGCCACGACGACGAACGGGGTCGTGAACGCCTCGTGTGAATTCGATGTGGAGACGCTCAAGCCGACATACAGGCTGATAGTCGGCATACCGGGCAAGAGCAATGCCTTTGCTATATCCTCCCGCCTCGGACTTCCGGAGACGATAATAGACGACGCAAGGTCGCGTATAGGGACGGAGAGCAAAAGCTTTGAGTCCGTGCTTGAAAATCTGGAGCAGGTGCGTCAGCAGATGGAAAAGGAAAAGGACGAGGCTGATAAGCTGTTCATAAAAGCTAAAAGCGAGGCGGAAAAGGCTGAACACTACCGCGAGGAGGCTGAGCGGCAGCGGTCGAAAGCTGTACAAAATGCCAACCGTGAGGCGCAGAGAATGATAGCGGACGCGCGCAGAACTGCTGATTCGGTGTTCGACGAGCTTAATAAAATAAGAAAAGAAGCGGCAAAGGATGCAGATTGGCAGCGACTTAACGAGGCGAGGACCCAGATAAGAAAAAGCCTTAACGAAGCAGAGGATAAAACTACCGGCAGACTGAATGAAAAAAGAGAAAATACAGAGCAGGGACGACCGCCAAAGGCGGGCGATACGGTAGAGATCCTGTCAATAGGAACAAAGGCGGAGGTTATATCCGTCGGAAACGATGGTACGCTTACTCTGCAGGCGGGAATAATGAAAGTCACTGCGAAAGCAAATGAGGTGCGCGTGATCGAAGCGCCGAAGACAAAAGCGCCGAAAAAAGCGGTGCAGAGTACCGGCGGCTTAAATCGCGCGGCAGTAAGTCCGGAGCTTGACGTTCGCGGCATGACCGCGCTTGAAGCGATCCCGATAATAGAGCGGTATATAGACAGCGCGCAGATAGCTAAGCTAAATGAGGTCACGATAATCCACGGCAAGGGCACGGGCGCGTTGAGAGCTGCCGTTCACCAAAGTCTTAAGACAAACAAGCAGGTAAAATCATTTAGGCTCGGAAGATACGGGGAAGGCGAAACCGGCGTTACAGTTGTTACGATACGGTAAAAAATACTTAATTATGGGACAACCGTATTGACGGTAAGCGACGGCTTTGATAAAATAAGGAAAAGAACATGTAAGAAGAAACAAAAAATATAAGCGACCGCGCTGTGCAAATAAACAAGGAGGTTCAAAAAATGTGTATTAAGGAAATCGTTGTGACGAATCAGGTAGGGCTGCATGCTCGCCCGGCAACGTTTTTTACGCAAAAAGCAAATGAGTTCAAGTCAGGTGTATGGATCGAGAAGGACGATCGCAAGGTGAATGCGAAAAGCCTTTTGGGCGTACTTTCAATGGGAATTACAGAAGGAACCTCAATAAAGATCATTGCGGACGGCGATGATGAAACGGCTGCGGTTGAAGCGCTGTGCGATCTTATTTCGTCTGGATTCGGCGAGTGATATAGAAATTCGGCGAGGAATATTATTAAAAAAGCTTGATGGGGCTGCTCCGCTGTGATGTGCGCACCGTGATTTTTGTTGAATGACCGCAGAGCTTTAAAATGCGGCTATACATACATAAATTTGGCGCAGATCACGGTGTGGGCAGCCCTTGTTGCGCTGTAAAACTTTTGATATCGGAGCGTGAGGTTAAAAATGGAAGAATCCTTAGCACAGCGCGCTTTAAAGCTTCCGGAAACGCCGGGAGTATATATAATGCTCGACGGCGATGGGCAGGTCATATACGTCGGAAAGGCGAAAAAGCTTAAAAACAGGGTCAGCAGCTATTTCAGAGGCAGCCACAATACCAAAACAGAGGCGATGATATCGAAAATAGCCGATTTCAACGTCATAATGGTCAATACGGAATTTGAGGCGCTGATGCTGGAGGATTCGCTGATAAAGCACTACATGCCGAAATATAACATCCTTCTCAAGGACGATAAGGGGTATCCATATATAAGGCTGGATGTGATAAAACCGTATCCCACATTTTCTGTCGTGTCGCATAAGAAGGATGACGGCGCACTGTATTTCGGTCCGTTTGGCGGCAGACAGGCGTCGTTTGACGCGATCGACGCTATCAGAAAGGCGCTGAAGCTGCCTGCTTGCGGCAAAAGCTTCCCGCGGGATATCGGAAAGGAACGTCCGTGCCTGAATTACCATATCGGCGCATGCCGCGGATATTGTATGCGTGACGTAGATAAGACGCTGCACGATAAGGCGATAGCGGAAGCCATCATGGTGCTGGACGGGAAGACGGGCGAGCTGATAGAAAAGCTTACAAAAGAGATGGAGACGGCGGCTGAAAAGCTGCGCTTTGAAGAGGCGGCTGAGCTCCGCGACAGAATAAAAGCAATAGAGCGGGTGGAGACGCGCCAATATGCCGTTTCACAGGCGTTTGCCGATACGGACGCTGTGGGGCTGTTCGTAAATGAGGTAAGAAGCTGCTTTGTTGTTTTGCATTATGTGGACGGCAATCTGCTTGATAAAGACGTAGAATTTTTCGACAGTATAGCCGGCGATACGAATGAGGCGATATCCGGATTTCTGCGACAGTATTATCTGTCGCGCCGCACAGCACCAAAAACGGTGTGCGTACCGGAAAAATTACCGGATAAAGAGGAGCTTGAGGAGTTCCTCAATGCAAAAATAGGAGTGAAGGTGCGCTTTATAGTGCCGAAGAGCGGGGTTAGACTGAAATTTGTGAGAACGGCGGAGCTCAACGCGCGCGAGGAGACAGACAGGATAACCACGCGCGAGGAACGGGAGAGCAAGACGGCGCAGTGGCTTATGAATGCGTTGAAATTGGACAAGATACCGGATAGAATAGAGGCGTTCGATATATCAAATACAGGCTCGTCTGATATCGTCGCATCAATGACTGTGTTTGCAGGCGGCAGACCGCTTAAAAAGGCTTATAGAAAATTTAAAATGAAAACTGTAAGCGGGCAAAATGATTATGGCAGTATGATGGAAGCCGTTACTCGAAGATTACAACGGTATATCGACGGCGATGAAAAGTTCGCTCCGCTTCCCGATATCATGCTGATAGACGGCGGCAGCACGCATGCGAAGGCGGCTCTAGAAGCGGCGCATCGCTTCGGAATAGATTTGCCGGTGTTTGGAATGGTCAAGGACGACAGGCACAGG
>CALWWO010000053.1 GCA_944385265.1 uncultured Oscillospiraceae bacterium | reverse complement strand
AGATGCGTGCCGTATATAGCAGTTCATAAGCGTCCGAGCGTTTTATACAATTAAACAACATTTGCAAAAATATATAGGCTAATAACATCTTTACTCCCTGAAGCATTGATTTGTTTCAGGGCTTTTTTGTTTTGAATTTACAGGAGTCTATAATAAGCGCAACTATCAGTACAAGGAATGTGCCCGGCATTATGAGCATAACGAGGGCATAAAAAATCGGCAGGATATACCGACCGTTATCGCGTAGCCAATACGCAAGTTCTGACCACTCGTTATCATCAGTGTGCCATTCCACCTCAAAAATTTTTGAGCGCAGTATATTTGGGGAGAGCACTGTATAAGAACCGTAATTATTCGGACCTGAATTAACAATTTCCGAAATGTCGTTTTTCGATAAACCGTCTGCGTATACTTCCACTGAAAATCTATAGTCAAGTGGCATTGAGGCGATCTTTACGGAAATTGAACGTATTTCGGCGCTTCCCTCCATCTCTCTCAGCCACGGGATGCTCTCATACATATACGTCATATCCGTATCCGCTTTGACAGGCAGCGTATATTCATCCCAAGAATGTGTAACCATCAATCCCAGGGGCAGCCACAATATATAAAGCCCAACCAAAAATATGCAGAGCAATATTTTTAATGTAATGATAATTTTGCGTTCCATATATTATCCCATTATGTATACAAGCAGTACTTGTCCGAAATGCCGCTATAAGCTACATATTTAATTAATTCGATATCGACGTCAAGATCTTTTCGCACTCTCCGCGGTCGTCTTCTTCCCGTACAAAAATGGTTGCAGTAATGTTTATTTCGCCGTTTTCAGTATAGCCTCCACGGTAGTTTACCCATGGATAGTTTTCATTGATCGGGGTCGCTGCTTCATCGTGGTCGGAAAAATAGAAATTACCCTCTGTGGGATACCCACTTCCCTCGCTTTGTGACACTTGAATAAATTCAAAGGTTACCGGATCATACCATATCTGTGTGTAAATATACTGCCCCGGGATACCCGGATTTTCTCTAACATATACTTTTTCATAATGTTCAAAATTTTCCGGCAGATAATCCGGCGCACAAAGGGACTCCCCGTACTGTGTTTCAAATTCCTCATTGCTCATCTCAATATATCCGTCCGATTCTCCCAAATACAACTCCTCTATAAGCTCATCTGCGGATGTGAAAGGAGGCGTCTCCGCCTGCGCATCATCGCTTTCTTCGCTCTCCTGAGTGCTGCTGTCTGAGGCATCATTGTCTTCCGGTGCGCTGTCGTTCGATTCATCCGCGCTGTACTGTACACTGCTATCCGAAGCATTGTCACCGCTGGTATCTGTTGTCGAATCTCCGCAGCCGGATAAAACAAGTAAGCTCAAGATCAGTATTAAAGTTAATTTTTTATACATTTAGACTCCCTCTTTTCGATTAATTGTTATATTCTTAATTAACTCTTTTAATTCGCGTGCGGGATCACGGTGCCGTCAACGAGGTTGAGGACTAAAAGCGTGGACGTACCTCCAGTCGTCATTATCACATTCCCGTCGCCGTCATACATAGCGTACGACCCTTTGATCGTCACGGACGGAACAAGATAAAAGTCCGTCGGGTTATCTTTTATCTTTGTCCGCGCAAGTCCGATCTCCATATCTCTTATCGACATGACTACTTTTTCCGTCGGTATAGACTCATACCACTGGTACATACCTATATCGTCAAGCGAGAGCTGTGTCTTTATCCTCTCTTTAAGCTCGTCGGGCGACATCACCGCCGTATGCTCGTTTACAACGTCTACTACTTCAAGAGGTCCATAATACTTAAACGATATCAGTTCGCCCTCTGTGCCCATCATAAATTCAATTTTTTCATAGTAGTAATTTGAAGCATATTCATTTTCACTTTTTAAATTTGCAAGCTGCGGCTGCGGCGTTACGACAATACCATTGTATATAGGGGCTGCCTCTATCCTAACCTGATATCCGCCTGCCCGCTGATTATATCCTCCCTCGCACATGGTTATCTCCCATTCGCCGATATCCATGCGCTCTATCATATCTTCTATCTGCTGCTTTACTTTTTCGACCTGTTCCTCGGTCGGCTCTTCTTCGTGATACAAATTTTCCAATAGATTGGCTTCTCTCACTTCTTCTATTTTAAGATCATTAAAAAAAGCATGTATCGAATGATTCCGGTAATCCTCCGCTTCTCTGTTGTTTACCCAATATAAAAATTGAATGTCATCTATTTGTGTAGCAGCCTGAATTTCTTTCGTCTTGTCTTCAAGCTCACTGTATTCAGAGCCTGGCGTTGCGTAATATGATGCAGAGCGGAACTCCCATTCACACTCTATTGGCTCTGCCACCTCGGGTGCGGTTTTATACATCTCCTCAAGATCCGCCAGTATCGCAAGTCTTCCCTCCATGTGTATTTGAATCGCTGCCTCTACTTCTTCCTTGCTCCATGTTGAATCAGCGTATTCCTGCGCTATGTAATCATAGCTTGAAATTCGCCGATAGTATAATATTCTTTCCTCTAGCTCACTCTTGGACAGTTGTTGGGGATACTCGTAAAGTGTCCTGTCGCCAAATAGCACTTCAGCAACGCGCTTAGCTTCTTCTACCGTTATCGTTTTCGGCGTTACCTGTATTACGGGCATCGGATTGCCGCTGTATTCTACGTCTGACACATTTATGTTGAATTCTATCTTACCGTCTGTGCTGGTGAATTTATCTTCATATGAAAAAACTTCCGTTTCCGCCCTGCTCGCCGTCGCTTCGCTCTGCAGCGCTGATTCAAACGTACCGTCGTTTTTTCCGGCGACGACGGCGGAATCCGGCGCAGCCTGGCAACCGGAAAAAAGCGTCAATACGGCGCAAATTATGAGTACCGTTGATATCAGTCTTTTCATCTCTTTCTCCTTTTCAGTTGATTTGATATGCTTGAATGCATATTTCAACTATACTTTATCTCATGAAAGCCGTCAACAGCTTTGACGTAAGTGGTCGGTTTCTTGACGTAAACGGTTTTATCATGCCTTGAAAAAAGTTTTAGGATTAATATAATATTGTCTAAGCAAAAATTATCCGATTGGTGCAAATTTAGTTTTCATTTCACTATAGGAGGGGAGATACTGTGAATATAGCAATTTGTGACGACGAGCAAAGAGATTTAGAAGAATTGCTTTCTGCGCTGAAAGAGTATGATTCCTCCGGCAAATTTGAGATATACAGCTTCACTGCCGCTCATGAGCTTTTTGAGAACTCAGCTAAGATCGATTACGATATCGTTATTTTGGATATTGAAATGAGCGCCCCAAACGGATACGAGATCGCGCTCAGGCTCATCGAGAAAGAGCCAAAGCCGCTCATAATTTTCCTAACAAAAAGCATGGATTATACTATCCGCGGATACGGAGTAGCTTTCCGCTATCTGACAAAGCCCATATCAGAGCCCCAATTATACGGCGCGCTGGATGCGGCTGTTCGTGAAACTGCTGCCAACAGATTCACATTTTCAACCGACGGCGCTTCATATATCGTCCGTATGGATGACATATATTTTTTTGAAATGTTTAATCATCGTACCATCTTACATACAGCGGACAGCGAATATACATTCCGTGCAAATTTGAAAGATATTTTGAGCAAACTCCCTTCAGGATATTTCGGTATGCCTCATAAAAGCTACATTGTTAATTTTGTACATATAAAAACAGCGTGTTTTGGTGAAATACGTCTGACAAACGGGGTAACCATTCCCGTCAGCCGGCGAAGACGAAAGGAATTTGAGCGTATGTTCCATTTGTATTTAGGGAGATAGGTATATGCATTATTTTGTAGAAATCGCCTGTATCATTGCCGAAATTTGGATGATACATTCGTTTTTAGACAGTCTTTTTCAATACGACCGCGCTTTAAAACAAAAGACGCTGATAATTTACACAGTCATCGGACTGGTAATTACAGCGCTTTCTTTTATTGACAGTATGGCGTTTGTACGGATAGCTTTTACACTGGCGGCGGTATGGTTTTTAAGCGTAACAGTATATGGCTCAAGTCACATACGCGGTTTTTTTGCCGGGCTTGCTATGTGTGCGCTTGTAGTAGTTTCCGACGTTTTGGCTACATTGTTGCTATCATCCCGTGTCCCTGATACCGATATTCTAATGATGCAAAGCTCTATACGCTCAATATATATGATATTTGCTCATATGCTGATGCTGGGAATGGTTATATGCCTTAACTTTTTTAATCAGAAATCCACCGGAGATATATCGCTGCGCGTTCTTGTCTCCGTCTCCCCGTGCTGGATCGTCAGCATAATACTTTGCGTATTCCTCGCATGGCAAATTTTCGTTGAAAATACCGATTTGAGCTCGATTTATATAATAGTTCTGCTGGGGCTTCTATATACTAACATCATAGTGACTTACTATACAAACAAGGTCAACATTCAAGAAGAGGAAAAACGAAACGCAGAGCTTGCCGAACACCATTATGCAATGCAGGAAGAATATTATGAGCAGTTTCGTGTCCAGCAGGAGGAGACAAGGGCTTTATGGCACGATATAAGCAAATATCTCCGTGCAGCCCAAACGGAGGGTACAAACGACGCTTTAGAGCAGGTACAGAAAATGCTGGATTCGATCTCATGCGTTGTAGACGTCGACAACCGCGTCGTAAGCATAATATTAAATGAATATGTATTAGAATCTAAAGATGCCGACGTCAAGCTGGAGCTTGACGTGCATGTACCGCATGAACTTTTTGTAAGCGCCGCCGATCTGTACATATTAATAGGAAACACGATGGACAACGCGCTGGATGCGTGCGCTGAACTTCCGGCCGAGCAGCGCTGGATCTCAATGAAGCTGAGGACGCATAATGATCTCCTTTTTTACGAGCTTCAAAATCCATATGATGCATCTCATCTTGATCGCGTCCGCGGCAAGTGCCATGGTTTTGGGCTTAAAAATGTACGGCGCTGCATAGAAAAGTACGACGAAAGTCTGGATATCGACAAAGAAAACGGTCTGTTCCGTGTGACCGCACATTTAAATAGTGTATGATTATCATGACTACAAAACAAATATACCGTAGACAACAGCGTTATCTACGGATATTGCATATAACATTATTAATTTCTTTTACGCTACGTGGTCCGGGAAAAGTGCATCAGTCAGAACGATTAGAAATTGTGATGCGCTGAGTCTATTTGAAAGAGGACAACAAGCCAGTTTTTCGAGATAACTGCGATTACGTTCCCATGCAGCATCTGCAACGGTACAAATACTGCGTTCAACATTCTGCCATGTAGTGCCGTAATGTTTCGCTACTTTTGGGTACAATAATTTATTGACCATTAGCAGGCATTTTGGCTGCTTTACAGCCGAATACACCGCATAAGAGACATGGAAAAACTCTGTACATTCGGCTGTGATGCCCAGCATATAAAGCATGTCATAAATTTGGGTTATTTCTATGGATTTATAAGCCGAGCTATTTGTCATTTTGGAACAACTCTAGTAAATTGTTTATGTGGCATTATATCTCATATATATGCCGTTTCACCTCTTCCTGTTGTTCTGCCGTCATATGAGAGTAATATTCCAATCCGCACAATATCCTATTTGTCGGATCATCAAATACTAGCTCATCTAACGAAAAACCTGTGGCAGTGGAAATACGCACGAGCGTATCTACAGTTGTATTTCCTTCTTTCATAATATTTTGCAGTGTGGATTGAGGTATGCCAAGCTCTTGAGCAAACTCGGTTTGGGATTTTCTCATTTCTGTCTGAATACTTTTGAGTTTATTCGACAGATTATTCTTTCTTTCCACAAAATTTCCCTCCTTCACCATAAGGATAATGGAATTATCTATTCAACAGTAACCGACCTTTGGGTATACATTCTATTTTTGGGTGAAAACGTTTGTGGAATCAACTATATATCAAAAACCATATCTGAGACACATTCAGATGCTGTATTTGATGTTCTAAACAAATTTGTAATCTCGACATATACTCGACATATAAGTAATGTTAAAACCCCCGATAAAATTGGGGGTTTTAATTTGGCATTTTATACTACCTTTTAGTACGATGAGTTATCAAAAGAGAGCCCGTTATAAAATTTTGATGCGGAGCTAACCCGCAAAAGTTTGGTAGCAAACAAATCGGCGTAAAAACGGCGCCTTTACAAGCCGTTAGCTGATATGAGCGTGACTTTTGGCAGAAAGGGAGAACAGTAGAGCGGGTGACTGATTTTTTATGAAATAAAAAATCGGAACGAGCGTAACTCGTTCCGACGTGGTGCGCGAGGCGGGACTTGAATTATCATACCGCTATTTAACCAGGTAAAATGTGGTACAATCAAATTCAAAATATCCGCTATTTCCTCCATTTTATTTAAAATTAAATACAAACTCAAATAACTGAGCTTGATTCGCTAAAGGGTCAAATAAAGGGTCAAAATATCTGATAAAAAGTTACGCCTTTAGTGCCGGCATTAAAATCTATGAGCGAACACAGAAATAAAGCAAGATTGTATATGCTTGCGTGGTTTTAAAATTAATTCCCATTGTTATTGTGCGTGGCTTATTTGCTTTCTTTTGGCTCTCTCTTCTCTTATACCCTGTATCCTTGCCGTACCATAAATAAACGCAAGCACGCTCAGCGTGTCCCATATGATTTCTTTATCTCGTCCCCTGCATTTACGATATATATTATACAGGTCAGCTACTCGGCGCATTTCTTCTATCGTTATATATGGAAATAAAACTATAGCCTCTGTTGGTTTAATTAGCTCCGGTAACACGTGTTTACCTACCATTTTTTATACTTCCTTTCATATATTTAATGTACTTATTTAAGCCTATAAAAATAATGGCTGTTTTGAACGGCTTAATTGTTCTACTGTGTCATAAAATTATATTTATTTTTTATGAGCGCAAACCGCCCTAAAAACAACGGTAATTATAGCTTAAAGGCAAGCCATATCTTACGAGATATTAAATCGTCGTGTTGTGCTTTCCTTGGTGAACGCCGCGGCAATGTCCGGCATTGCTTTTTTTAATGATATTGCATCAAGCCTCCGTGTGGTTACTTTTTTCCAAGTGACTTTATATTCCCCAGCTCGCAATTCCTCCGTATCACCCATGCAAAGCTTTATATAATCCTTTATTGTATCTGCTTCTTCCTGCGCTTCTTCAATTTGCGTTTGCAATTCCTTTAAAGCCTTTATCTTATTGATAAGTTCTATCCTTTCCATGACTTCGTTGTTATCCATTGTGTTTTAGCTCCTTTCCTTATTTGGCGGGCTATGATATAATATTCATAACCCTTTTTGGCTTGCTCCCCCTGTTTAATTGCTTCCTACAGCTGCGGGGGGAGCCTTTTTTATTTTTGAGGAAGCGCGGCGGCGGGCGGCGTTGGGTTTATCTCGTAGGCTCTGCCGTACTTTTCCCATCCGTTCCCGCTCTTATGTTGCGTTCTTATTTCGGCTTGCGCTTACTTTGTCCGCTTTCGCCTTGCTTTTCCCTTGCTGTGATTATAGTATATTATATTCACGTGAATATATCAATAGGCAGACCATACATATTTACATGAATATATGCAAGCTTTTTTGTTCATTTTATATATTTACGTAAATAGATATTTGCACTATAATAATAGTAAAAAGGAGAGGGGAGGAAAAAGCATGCTAGGCTTGTTAATACTAATATTCTTACCGTTCGCCATTTTGGGCGATCTAGCAAAACGCAAATAATTATGGAAAAGATGTATATTCATTGAAATATCTTAAGGGAGCAAATAATATGCCTATATCTAAATCACAGCAAAAAGCTGTACACAAATACGTTAAGGCAAACTATGATCGCATAGAATTGACCGTTCCTAAAGGACAAAAAGCCATTATTAAAGATCACGCCGACAAGCAGGGAGAATCTGTAAACTCTTTTGTCAATCGCGCCATTAAAGAAACAATCAACCGTGACGACGAAAAGGCAGGGAATTAATTTCCTCTGCCTCATTTTTTGTGCCCGCTCGTGCTTTTTATATGTTCACAAATTCAATTTTCGTTGATTATGGGAAACTTCTGCATCCCGCTAGGGGCGAGAATTTCGCTCGCCCCTAGAAATTCATTATTTAGATTATCTTATACATCTATATAGTGGTTAGCACCTTGACTGCCGCTCAACATCAATCGTATATGGAGTAACAATTTGTGACTTCATCGGAACACAAAAAGGTATCTAAAATAGATACCCCATAAATTCACTTATTGTCCCGCAATGCCCGCGCAATCGCAAGTATTGCGCAACAATGCGCGGCTTTGTCATACAATGCGCAGCGTATGCTGTAGCACCGCAGCGGTATTATTGTTTGTTCCTTGCCCGCAACAGTATAATATGTTTTTAACACCCCGCGGAGCGGGCATTTTTTCATGGTGAAAAGCTCCTTTATTTCGTCATCAGTAAGCGTGTGTGTTTCCTGCCGGTAACCGTTTGAATTTTTCTCGTACATAAATTTATATTTCCTTTCTGTCTACGGTAGTTAATTTTATGCTTTTGTTTGCCTATAACACGATGCGAGCGGTTATATTCCATTGCAACATGTCTAGTTTTTTTACTTTCGGCTAATGCTTGCGCCATATGTTTTGTGCTTATAATTCTGTCTGCTCTCGGTCAGAGACGCGCGAGAGGGTCAAATGAAGAAAAAACCTAGGCACAGAGCGGGTTTCAGTATTTGCCCGTGTGGTCAAATGAAGATCAGCATTTGCCCCTCTAAAGGTTAGCACTTGACCATGTGGTCAAATGAAGAAAAGCTAGGTATTATCAGCGTTTTTTGCTTCTCTTGACCATTTTCAAGTGTCTGACCGGCAAGAGGCTTTTTAGTGGTCAAATGAGCTTTCCTAAAGATCATCAAACGGGGTGTGTTCATCGTCTGTGATCTCCTCAAATACGGGATAGCGATAGGTAATCCTTTGATGTTATCGCCGGATTTTCCCCCGCTTCACACCGGACATGAACCTTTCAGCTCATCCGGCGTTCCATCGTTGAAAATTCGTTTTCTAAAGTTGATGAATTACTACTGTAATGGTGTTAGACCGAAATAAGTC